>JAQUZZ010000007.1 GCA_028691095.1 Alistipes sp.
CTCATTGCCCAGCATATAGAGCACCACACAGGGGTGATTGCGGTCGCGACGGATCATGCGACGCAGGTCGGTTTCGGCCCATTGGTCAAAGTAGAGATGGTAGGTGTAGGGCATCTTGCCATAGGAGCTCTCGGAGAAGCCCCACTCCTGTCCGCGATTCCATTCGTCGAAAATCTCGTTGGACATATAGAGACCCAACGTGTCGCACAGGGCATAGAACTCCGGAGTGAAGGGGTAGTGGCTTGGGCGAATCGCATTGCAACCCATCGCTTTGAGTCGCTCCAGTCGTTCGCGCCATACGCCGATGGGCACTGCCGTGCCGAAGCATCCGACATTCTGATGGAGGCAGACGCCTTGTAGCTTCACGGGAGCTCCGTTGACCTCCATTCCTTTCTCCGCGGAGAAGTGAAGGGTGCGGATGCCGACGGGATTCTCGATGCGATCAATCTCCTTGCCATCGTAAGCAACGGTGGTGACCATCTTATAAAGGTAAGGGGTGCGATCCGACCACAACTTGGGTGCCTGAAGCTCCATCTGCTGGGTGAGTTCCGCTTCGCTGTAATCTCCGATCAGATGCCGACTCTCGGTGCGTTGCACTTCGCGTCCCTCCATATCGTAGAGCACGGAGGTGAGCGTACACTCTTTCTGTACCCGATGGTTGGTGCTGCTTTGGGGGCTCTGCGTGTCGTTTTGGTCGCGCAACCAGACAAAGAGCGATTTGTTATCCGTCCATGTAAAGCGAGTCTCAGGGTAGGCGTGATTGATCAGGTGATAGCGCATCGCGATGCGCGCCCGCTCGGGGGTTGCCTCCGGTGTGGTGATGAAGGCTCCGCCGTCGGTGAAGTGCATCTGTGAAGTGACAATGAGTTGCACAGGACGATAGATGCCCGATCCGGAATACCAACGCGAACCGGGTTGCAGCGAGTTGTCGACCCGCACGGCCAAGGTGTTCGTCGTGTCTCTGCGGACAAAGGGGGTGATGTCGTATTCAAACGAGTTGTATCCGTTGGGATATTCGCCAACCATTCGGCCGTTGATCCAGACCTGCGATTTCATGTAGACACCCCCGAAGCGAACGAAGATGCGTCGACCTTCCGAGGTGGAAGGTGCGTCGAAATGGAGTCGATACCACCCAATGCCACAGGGCATGAATCCTCCTTGGGGGCCACTGGGGTTGCGTTTGTCATAGGTTCCCTCGACGCTCCAGTCGTGCGGAAGATTGAGGGTTCGCCACGCCTGATCGTCGTAATTGGGAAGCCCGTATTGCGGTTCATCGCCTAACAGGAATCGCCATCCGGTGTTGATGGGAATCACTTCGCGCGGTTGCGCGACACCGTGTTGCTGGATACAGAGCAGCAAGACAAAGAGTAGAAGGGTTCGTAGGTTCGGTTTCATAGCGGTATGTAGTTTTTAGGTTTGATGCGGCAGGGGAGCGGCAATCGATGGTCTCGCTTCAAAATGAGGGACACTGAATAACAAAAAAGCGGAGCTCTTTGCAGGAAGAGGCTCCGCTTTGGTTGACCCACCAGGATTCGAACCTGGAACGACAGAACCAAAATCTGCTGTGTTACCATTACACCATGGGTCAAACTCCGTGAATTATCACGGCACAAATATAAGATAAGATTTTATTTTCTGCAAATTTCCTTTACAATCTGTTCGGTTGCCCCGCGATGTTGGGCCACATATTGACGGCAAATCTCCCCGCTGCGGGCGGAGGTTTCGGGTTGCTGGTACAAAATGGTGAACCACCGTAGCAGACTCTCGGCATCGTGAATCGAGGTGGCTCCCCCCTGCGCAATCAATTCGCACGCTTCGCGAAACTTGGTGTACCGAGGGCCGAAGGAGAGGGGAAGTCCAAAGGTTGCCGCCTCCAGAATATTATGGATGCCGGCTCCGAATCCGCCTCCGATATAGCCCCAACGGGCATACCGATAGACCGACGAGAGGATGCCGATGGTGTCGATGAAGAGCACGCCCGCCCCCTCCAGATCGCTCTGTGGGGTAAGCTGGGTGTAGCGTAGCGCCGGACGCGACAGTCGGGCGATGGCATGGTCGATGCGGGTCGCGTCAATCTCGTGGGGCGCAATGATAAATTTCACGTCCGGAAACTTCTCGACCAGTTCCCACAGCAGCTCCTCGTCGGGAGCCCAGGTGCTTCCGGCAATGAATACCGGAGCTTGGGCGGTGAAGCGGGCGATCGGGGGTAAATCCCGAGCTTGCGAAGCAATGGCATAGACCCGATCGAAACGGGTGTCGCCTGCAACGGAGACGGCCGTGATGCCGATCTTTTGCAAAAGAGCGACCGACTCTTCGTTTTGCACAAACAGATGTTCAAAACTTTGCAGCGCTTGGCGGAATAATTTGCCGTAGGGGCGGAAGAAGACCTGTTCGGGACGGAAGAGCGCCGAGATCAGAAACAGTCGGGTTCCGGCACGACGCATGGCGCTCAGGTAGTTGATCCAGAACTCGTATTTGATAAATACCGCAATCTCAGGACGCACAAGCGCCATGAAACGCCGGACGTTACGCGGGGTGTCGGAGGGGAGGTAGAAGATGTAATCGGCTCCTTGGTAGTTTTTCCGAATTTCGTACCCCGAAGGCGAGAAGAAGGTAACCAAGATTTTGTATTCGGGAGAGCGTTGGCGGAACGCCTCGATGACGGGGCGACCCTGTTCAAATTCGCCCAGAGAGGCTGCATGGAACCATGCGATGCGATCGGTGGGATGGATCACGGCACTCATGCGATCGAAGATCCCTTTGCGTCCGTTGACCCACAAGCGCACCTTGGGGTTGAAGCGAGCGGCAAAAAGAGCGAAAAAATCCATGAGAAAAATACCTAAATTGTAGAGTAGATGCATGAATCGAGTCGTTTTTATGGTGGAGAGCATGAAGACTTAGGCGCGTGCGCCAAACCCCCAATGGCGTGCAAAGAGGCTTCAGAGGGTGCTCCATCGTGCATTTCCCTCTGTTTTATCCGGCAATTTACACGCTGGAACTGAAAATTAGGTGCGAAATTTACGAAAAAACCTTATTCTTTCATAGCATTGACGGGAGTTTCACGGATGGCTCTCCCTTCCAACTCTCCCCACCCTGTTGAGAAAGATGCGCTTCAGTAAGCGCGTCACGGACTGAAAACCCCTTGCCGCGCATCGAGAGGAGGGCGGCAAGGGGTTGATGGAGGGGTGTGGGGGCGTGCGGAGCGATGCCCCCAACGGCTTACGCTAAGAGAAGCTGGAGCCCCTCCCGATTGGTGACAAGGATGGAGGGCTCCTTTTGGATGATGAGTTTGCGTTTCTGCATCTCCTCGATGACGGTTTGTAGCGCGCTGCGTGTTGCATCAAAGTAGGAGGCCAATTCGCGTAGATCGGGAATGTCAACCACGCGATTGTGGGCATCGGTTTGCTTGAGCAGGTAATCGGCCAATTTGGTTTGCAGCGAACGGAAGGTGCAGTAGAAGATCTTTTTCGACCAGATGTTGGCTCGATTGGAGATGATGTCGATGAAATTTGAGAGAATGATGGTGTTCTCCTGCATCAACTCGAACAGGTAGCCACGATGAAGCGTCAGAATCCGCACCGGACTGTCGGCTACGATGTCCACGGGCAACCGATTGTAACCGCCGAACAGAAAGGCGGGAGCGATCAGTTGAGGAGCTTCGATCGGGTCGATCAAGATGAAGGGTTTGGCAGAGTGCATCTCTCCGTGTACGCGTCCTTGGAGAAGAATCATCAATCCTGAATAGGCCGTGTCTTGACGGGCGATGCACTCGCCTTCGCGAAATTCGTTGAGTGTGAAGTCTCCATGCTGGTCGAGCATGGTTTGGATCTGTTCCGCTGTCAGACCTCTGAACAACGGGCATTGCGCCAATGTCGTATACATGATCTTACCGTTTTAGGAGGTGATCGAAAAGGGGTATCTCTGAAAAAATGGAAGGAACCTGAAAAAGGAAAGGATGTCTTTTGTTCGGGGTGCGAGGGTGTGTGTCGCGGGGTGGGGTTCGACCCCTTGCATGATGGATCGCTTTCGTGGTTTGGGATAGGGTGAAGATCGGAATTTTTTTGCGATTTTGCAAAGAATCCTCCAACGAAAATGCAAAAGAGAATCAGATTCTTGGTTTTGCGAGATCGCTCGCTTTTCTGTGGAGTGCCGTCGGTTCTCGATCGAAAATACCTATCTTTGTACTATCTCCTGTGAGGTCGATTTTTCGGGGGGGTGAGTCCGTGGGTTTCAGGATCCTGACAGAATGAGTAATACCAGTCATCCCGTGATCGGTGCGATAGGCGGATGAGTGTGTTGCAAATCCATCGCACGAGGTGCGTAAATAGATGAAGGGCATGAATTTTGGTTTTTTGAAGGTGGCGGCGGCTGTTCCGAAGGTGAAAATTGCCGATCCGAACTATAATTGCGAACAAATCGCACAGGGTATTGCAGCGGCTTCGCGTGCCGGAGTCTCGGTGGTGGCGTTTCCGGAGTTGGCGGTGACAGGGTACTCCTGTGGCGACCTCTTCGGGCAACCCTTTCTGATTGCCCAGGCCGAACGCGCCCTATCTACGTTGCTGCAACGTACCGCCCAAGAGCCGGTGGTGAGTGTGGTAGGACTTCCGGTGGCGGTGGATGGCGCGCTCTACAATATGGCGGTTGTGTTGGGGCAGGGCAAGATCTTCGGTGCCGTCCCCAAGAGTTATCTTCCCAATTACAATGAATTTTACGAGGCGCGATGGTTCGCTCCCTCCGATCGACTTCGACGCACGGAGATCACCCTGTGTGGAGAATCGGTGCCTTGCGGTACCGACCTACTCTTCGACCATCCGTCGTGTACGATGGCTTTGGAGATTTGTGAGGATCTGTGGGTTCCGGTGCCTCCCTCATGCGGACACGCGATGGCGGGAGCCGATTTGTTGATCAATCTCTCGGCCAGCAACGAAATGGTCGGGAAGCACGATTACCTGCGCGGACTCATTGCGCAGCAGTCGGCTCGAACCCTCTCGGCATACCTCTATGTATCGGCCGGTTTCGGAGAGTCCTCGACCGATGTGGTCTTTGCGGGAAACGGAATGATTGCCGAGAATGGACTCTTTCTGCAAGAGACTCCCCGCTTTACGATGGAGGAGCAGATGGCTGTGGCGGACGTGGATCTGGAACGAATGCAGACCCTGCGTCGTCGCACCAACACCTTCGAGGCGGGGGCGGCTCATGCGACAACCGCGTATCGACGGATCGCCCTTGCGTTGCGGGAGGATGCCGAGGCTTTTGCGGTGCAGCGCACCTTCAATCCCCGTCCCTTCATTCCCCAAGATCCGACCCTGCGGCGTGCCCGTTGTGAGGAGATCTTTCAGATCCAGGTGGCCGGCCTGGCACAGCGACTCTTGCACACCCAAGCGGGTTCGGCCGTGGTGGGAATCTCCGGAGGACTCGATTCGACCTTGGCCTTGCTGGTGACCGTGCAGACGTTCGACCGGATCGGTGTACCGCGTAGTCAGATTCTGGGGGTGACCATGCCCGGGTTCGGAACCACAACACGTACGCATACCAATGCCGTGAAATTGATGGAGACCCTGGGGGTTGAGGTGCGTGAGATCCCCATTCATGAGGCGTGTGCGGTGCATTTTCGGGATATTGGACTCGATCCGCAAGATCGGAGTGTGACCTACGAGAACGCCCAAGCCCGCGAACGCACGCAATTATTGATGGATCTGGCCAACCAACGGGGCGGCTTGGTGATCGGCACGGGCGACCTCTCGGAGTTGGCACTCGGTTGGGCAACCTACAATGGCGACCATATGTCGATGTATGGCGTGAACGGGGGGATTCCCAAAACCTTGGTGCGTTATTTGGTGGAGTGGGTGGCCGATCAGCCGGCGTATGCCCAAGCGCGACCCTACCTGTTGGATATTGTGGAGACCCCGATCAGTCCGGAGTTGTTGCCGGCCGATGCTCAGGGCGATATTGCACAGAAGACCGAGGATCTGGTGGGCCCTTATGCGCTGCATGACTTCTTCCTCTATCACTTCGTGCGATTTGGCGAGCGTCCGGCCAAACTCTACTGGATGGCTTGTCGTGCGTTTGAGGGAACCTATGAGGCTGCGACCGTGCGTCGGTGGTTGGGGGTCTTCCTACGACGCTTCTTTACGCAGCAATTCAAACGATCGGCACTGCCCGATGGCCCCAAAGTGGGTTCCATCACGCTCTCGCCACGCGGGGATTGGCGGATGCCGAGTGATGCCACCGTTGCGCTGTGGCTCAAGGAGGTTGAGTCGCTCGAAGAGGAAACAAAGTAGACGAGAGAGAAGTGCCGAAAGTCGAATTTTTCGGCACTTCGGCAATTTTTGCACCTTCGGTAGCGTTTGTATGGTTGTTTTTTCGTTCCGTATACACGGAAAGTTCGCTTTTTTTCGTTTCCTTTGTAACAAATGCGGGCCGCAAAACATCATACGTAATGAACGGCCTTGCTCACTTTTTGGATAAGTTACTTAGTAGCACGATGTGCTTAGAAGCTGCGTTAATTTACAAACCTCATTCTTTTCTGCTCTTTCCGAGCTGTTGTTTCACCCTCTTTTTGCCCCATAGTACCACTATGTGGCTGCAAAGAGCGCAAAAAAACAACTCGAAAATAGCTAAAAAATAATTTCGTTAACCAATTAAACAGCTTCTTAAAAACCGATACCGCAATGAAAAAATTCTTAACTTTTTTGGGAGTTCTCCTGGGCGTGGTGCTTTGGGCGACCCCTTCTTCCGTTTCGGCACAACCCAATACCGTGCTGGATCTCAAAGATGGATCGCAGATCGAGGGCTACCTCCGTTCTCCGTTGCACTCGACGGTGCAGTATGTGGAGTTGAGTAGTGAACCGATCGGCAAGACGAAACGTTATGAGATCGGAAACATTGAGCGCATCACCATGACGGATCTGGAGGGAAACAAAACCCGTTTTGTCAAGGAGATACGTTATCGTATGTTTAAGGATCATAGCGATAAACGCACCAACAAAGGACGCTATCGCAATCCGGTGCTCTTCCGCGAGGATTACCGAGGCTTGGATGGCATCGCGATGCTCTCCGAATTTCGGGAAACAGAGGCGACCACGGCCATGCGCTCCTTTGTGCAAAAGGAACATTGGTACTATGTGAAGCTTAAAGACGAACCCTATGTGCGTGTGATCGGGGTCGAGACGCCCAAAGACACCCCGGGTGCCAAGGAGGCCAATTTCAAACGTTTTGCCTCCAATGCCTTTGAACAATATCCCGAATTGGTGGAACGCATCAAAAACAATGAGTTCTCGTTTCACAATCCGGTAGAGGTAGTCAAGGCCTACGAGAAGATCGTGGCATATTAAGCAACACGACGCCTTCGATGCTTGAGGATCTTTCGGGGTCGAGAGGGTGCACTCCTTTTTTCTCCATGGTCGGGATTGTGAGGATGCAACCGGAAAGCCGATAGAGCAAAACAAAATAAAAGCGGACGGGAAGAATTTTCTTCCCGTCCGCTTTTTTATGCACTCCGTGCGAGGAATTCGCAAGGAGCGTTGGCCGCATTCCACCGGATCCGTCATGCGAAGGCTCAGGTGGCGAAGCTATCGGTTTAGTAGTTCTGCTTCTTCGGCTCAAAGTAGGCTTGCGGATGGTTGCACGAAGGGCAGGTCTCTGGAGCATTTTTCCCTTTGTGAACATATCCGCAGTTGCGACACTGCCACTCGATCTCTTCGTCGCGCTCAAAGACTTTGTCGGCCTCGACGCGCGCCAAGAGAGTGCGATAGCGTTTCTCGTGTTCGGCCTCGACGGTGGCAATGCTGCGGAAGACGGCAGCAATTACGGGGAATCCCTCCTCGTCGGCAACCTTGGCAAATTCGGGATAGAGTTCTGTCCACTCTTCGTTCTCACCGGCAGCCGCAGCCGTCAGATTCTCTTTTGTGGAGGCGATGACGCCGGCCGGGAAGCTGGCCGTAATCTCAACCGATCCACCCTCCAAGAATTTGAAGAAACGCTTGGCGTGCTCTTTCTCTTGTTCGGCGGTTTCGGCAAAAACGCCCGAAATTTGTTCAAAGCCCTCTTTCTTGGCTACACTGGCAAAAAATACATAGCGATTGCGCGCTTGCGACTCCCCTGCAAATGATTTCAGCAGGTTCTTCTCGGTCTGAGTTCCTTTTACACTTTTTCCCATGATTTCTTCAATTTTAAGCACACTGTGCTGTGATTCGTTGTAAGGAGAATCCACGCTCTATGGCTCGATTCTCAAGGTTTTAGCGGTTTGTGGGGCGATGCGGCGATCTCCGCGTTAGGTTTGTGGCTCGTCTCGCCATCACACTCCCCCTTTTCTGTATGCAAAGATAAAAAAATTGCCGACGCTTCACCAAATAATTTCGATCAGTAATAATGATAGTCCGATCAGTGAAATTTATAGATTTCCCCGAAACTTTGACAATGAAGCCGGTGCTCAGTACGTTTATATCGAGTAGGGTGTTGCGTGCCTTGGTAAAAATAAATATCTTTGGGCGTCCTTTCATTGCAAGGGCGATGGCTCGACAAGAAGGAAACGAATAAATAACGTGAGCTTCACGAATTTGAAACGAAAAGTGTAATTGAATGGTTGTGAGTCTCACGAAGGGAAACTCACGTTAAATAGCACGGTGTGCTGAAAATCTATGAGTGATTCGATCAAACACGAGTGCGGAATTGCTTTCATCCGTCTACTCAAACCGATTAGTTATTATCTGGAGAAATACGGCTCCCCGTTCTACGGATTGAATAAGATGCACATCCTGATGGAGAAGCAGCACAACCGCGGACAGGATGGCGCAGGCTTGGCGAATCTGAAACTCTACCCTCGACCGGGCAGTGTCTACATCAATCGTGAGCGCTCCAATAGCTCGGCACCGATTCGGGATGTCTTTCTGCAGATCGACCATCGGATCAATCAGGTGATTGGTCAGCGTCCCGAGTTGCTCCAAGACCCCGAGGCGTTGAAACGTGAGGTCGATTTCACGGGGGAACTCTATCTGGGGCATCTGCGTTATGGAACCTTTGGGAAGAATGATATTGAGAATGTCCACCCCGTGTCGCGTGAGAACAACTGGATGACGCGAAGTTTGGTGCTGGCCGGAAATTTCAATCTAACCAACATCGACGAGTTGTTTGGTCGTTTGATTGAGTTGGGTCAGTTCCCACCTGCCAAAACCGATACGGTCACCATCTTGGAGCGGATCGGGCACTTCCTGGATCGGGAAAATGATGATAAGTATCGCTATTTCAAGGATAAAGGTTTCTCGAAACACGATGTCACCGAGCAACTGGCCAAGGCCATTGACCTCAAAGAGATTCTCTCGCTCTCGGCACGTCGTTGGGATGGAGGCTATGTGATGGCCGGAATGATCGGTCATGGCGATGCCTTTGTGATGCGAGATCCGTGGGGCATTCGTCCGGCGTTCTACTATCACGACGAGGAGATTGTCGTGGCAGCATCGGAGCGTGCGGTGATTCAAACCACCTTCAACCTCCCTTACGAGCAGGTGCAGGAGTTGACCCCGGGTCACGCACTGATTGTGCGTCGCGACGGTGAGGTCTCCGAGGATCCTTTCACTGCTCCCCGTCCGATTCATCCCTGTTCGTTTGAGCGCATCTACTTCTCGCGCGGAAGTGATCGGGACATCTATCGCGAACGGAAACAGTTGGGGCGTTTGCTGGTTCCTCAGATTCTGCGCAGCATCAATTACGATATTGAAAACACGGTCTTCTCTTATATTCCCAATACGGCCGAGAGTGCCTTCTTTGGTTTGGTGGAGGGCTTGGATGAGTATTGTCAAAGCGTACGAGCCAAGCAGATTCTGGAGCAGAAGGAGCATCTGACCGAAGCAACGCTTCAGAAGATCCTGCGATTCAAACCGCGGATCGAGAAGGTGGCGGTCAAGGATGTGAAGATGCGTACCTTTATTACCCAAGACAACGAACGGGACGATTTGGTGGCGCACGTGTATGATATTACCTACGGCACGATTCGTCCGGGCGTCGATAATCTGGTGATTATTGACGACTCGATTGTGCGCGGAACGACGCTTCGGCAGAGTATCGTGCGGATTCTGGATCGACTGAATCCTCGAAAAATTGTCGTTTGCTCGTCGGCGCCGCAAATTCGGTACCCCGATTGCTATGGCATTGATATGTCGCGCTTGGGTGACTTCGTAGCCTTCAAGGCTGCGATTGAACTACTCCGCGATCGAGGCGAGGAGTCGGTGATCGAGTCGGTCTACCGTGCCGCCAAAGAGGAGTTGGAGCGAGAGGATGCCGAGGAGGTGATCAACCGTGTCACGGAGATCTATTCTCGTTTTACCGACGAAGAGGTCTCAAAGAAGATAGCCCAGATCATCACCGCGCCGGAGATTCGAGCAGAGGTGGAGGTCGTGTATCAGAGTGTGCCCAATATGCACAAGGCAATCCCGACCCATAATGGCGACTTGTATTTTACGGGCAACTACCCCACGCCGGGCGGAAACGTGGTCTCCAACAAGGCCTTTGTGAATTTCTATGAGAAGCGTAACGAGCGAGCTTATTAAGCAGCGCGGCTATTGATTGGCAATCGCGAAGATCAGAGGCTGAGGAACTTGCGGCTCTCGATGACTTATCCCTCTTTTTCGGTACTTGATTTTTTGAAAATGAAAAGTACGGCGAAAGAGGGATTGTTGTAAGTAGACCGCACCGATCGCTTGGCGTAGGGCGGAGTGTGTGAAAAAATCCGTATCTTGGGAAGGTATGATCCTTGCGGGGCTTGGATGCGTCCTCCAGGGGACGGGGTGTGTGAAGCCGTGGTCGCCCTTGTGTACAAGGTGCGGACACGATGGATCCCTTTGATGAAGGAGGGGTATCTTACAAAGAATCAAAATAGACGCTAAACCTCAGTTGTTATGTGTAGAACGAAATATCGCTTGACCCTATGCAGCGTGCTGCTGTCATTGTGTTGGGTCACCGCACTCTTTGGAGCAAATGATCCGGTGCGTTGGAGTGTCGAAAGTCGGCAGGAGACCAAAGGTCGGATGGATCTGATCTTTACGGCTCGCATTGCCTCTCCGTGGCACATGTATGATTTGGGGCCTTATACAGAGGGGCCGAATGCGACGACGTTCACCTTTGTGCCGAATGCTCAGGTGCGGCTCCTCGGAGGGGTGGAGCAACTCTCGACCCCGACACGCCTCTATGATTCGATTTTTGGGATGCAGATCGGCTATTTTGAGCGAGAGGCACAGTTTCGTCAGCGGCTCGAATGGGTGGCCGGAGAGCAGAGTCTCTTGGAGGTTACGATCGAATGGATGGTCTGCGACGACCAACAGTGTATGCCCCCTTCGGAGAAGGAGCTGAAGATTCCGCTCATGGCACCCGCTACCTTTGCGGGAGCATCCGCTGTGGCGGGAGCATCCCCCACAACAGAGCCTTCTGCGCAAGAGGCGACACCTTCCGACACTCTCTCGTCCGTGGGGGTCGTGAGTGCCGTAGCTACGGCGGTGGTGCAGCCCTCGACCGACTCCGTGTCGCTTCGAGAGGCGACGGGGTCGACGGTAAGCTCACCGCAGCGCTCCGGCAGATCGTTGTGGCGAATGATAGTGGAGGCCGTGTTGTGGGGCTTGGCGGCATTGTTGACCCCTTGTGTCTTTCCGATGGTTCCGATGACGGTCTCCTTCTTTATGAAGGGGGCGTCGTCGAGCCGAAGAGGACGTCTGCGAGCCGTGTTCTACGGCGGGTTCATTGTGGCACTCTACACGATACCCATCGGGGTGATTATTCTGATTACGCGCCTTGCGGGAGGAGAGAGCGTTACGGCCGATCTGTTCAACTGGTTGGCCACCCACTGGATACCCAATGTGCTCTTCTTCCTTGTCTTTATGCTCTTTGCCGCCTCCTTCTTCGGGGCGTTCGATCTGACGCTGCCCAGTAGCTGGGTCAATCGGAGCGATCGAGCGGTCGATCGAGGCGGTGTGGGCGGTATCTTTTTCTTGGCGCTCACCCTGGTGTTGGTCTCGTTCTCGTGTACGGGGCCCATTGTCGGTTCGGTGCTCATTCAGTCGACGGCCGGGGAGTTCTGGTATCCGATTCTCACGATGTTGGCCTTCTCGCTGGCCTTTGCCCTGCCCTTTACCCTACTGGCACTCTTCCCGACCCTGCTCAAACATCTGCCCAAAAGCGGAGGTTGGCTCAATGCGGTAAAGGTGGTCTTGGGCTTCCTGGAGTTGGCCTTGGGACTGAAATTCCTGAGCGTGGCCGATCAAACCTACCATTGGGGATTGCTCGACCGAGAGGTCTATCTCTCCCTATGGATCGTGATCTTCACCCTCTTGGGGTGCTACCTCTTAGGAAAATTGCGCTTTGCACATGACGGGGAGCCCAAGCCGGTGTCGGTGCCGCGCCTCTTCTTTTCGATTCTGACCTTTGCGTTTGTGGTTTACCTGCTGCCCGGGATGTGGGGTGCTCCGCTGAAGGGCTTGTCGGGATACCTGCCTCCCCTTCATACCCAGGATTTTGTGTTGCCCACGGCAACGGAACCCCAATCGACGCAGCCCTCCCGTGGGGAAGACACGACGATGCGTGTGACCCCCAAGTATAGTGAGTTTCTCCATTTGCCTCACGGGCTCTTCGGCTTTTTTAACATGGCAGAGGCGGAGGCCTATGCTCGAAGCGTGCATAAACCGCTGTTTGTGGATTACACGGGGCACGGATGTGTGAATTGTCGGGAGATGGAGGCGCGGGTGTGGTCGGATCCTGAGGTGCTGGCTCTGTTGCGACGCGATTTTGTGATCGTGGCGCTCTACTCTGATGATAAAAAAGAGTTGCCCGAATCGGAGTGGGTAACTACGGTACAAGGTCGAACGCTGAAGGGTTTAGGGAAAATCAATGCCTACCTGGCTTATCAACGATTTGGCGTCAACGCTCAGCCCTACTATCTGATCTTAGGTGACGAGGGAACGCCGCTGTTGCCCGGCAGAGGATATGACCTGAATGTTGAGGCGTTTCGTGCCTTTCTGGAGCAAGGGTTGGCGGCCTATCGAGCGACGCAGCCGTAACGAAGGGACGAATAATAAAAAGATTGGATTATAATGCGATTTTATTTTGTATTTATGAGAAATAGAATAAATTTGTAAGTGCAAAATACAAATCCGCGAATTTGCGAGGTTGAGGCTGGAAAAGGGAACGTTCGTAGGTGAAAAAGCGCATAACTTCTCTGTTTAGAAGTGTTGTCGAGACGGGATATATTATAAGGTATATATAGAATCCCGTTTTGAGAAGAGATAGAGCAACGATTTTAGGAAGCTGAATTATTAAAAAATATAATTATATAGGTCGTACAGATCAAGAAAGAGGCGGCGTCTCGGGGTGTGTCCAATGCAGGTTCAGAGAACGGATGCGAAGCGTAACAGGGAGAGAGGGGGCGTGAGAGGGCGTGAAAAGTACGAGAGGGCGAAAGGTGAAGGCGTGAGGGTGTGAGATGCCTCTTTACGGTTTTTCTATTTTCCTAACTCTACGGGTCCGACCATGTTCATCAAATCGCGCACACGACCCGCACGACGTACCATGTAGTTGGAAGGGGCTTGAAGTTTCATCCGGATGGGATTGGGGAGCACGGTGGCGATCATGGATGCCTCGTGACGGTTCAAGTCTTCGGCCGGTTTGGCATAGATCTCTCGTGCTGGAGCCTCGACACCATACATACTGGCTCCGGTTTCGATGACATTCAGATAGACCTCCATGATGCGCTCTTTGCTCCATACAGATTCGATCAGAAAGGTGTAATACGCTTCGATGCCTTTGCGAAACCAGGTGCGCGAGGGGGGACAGAAGACGTTCTTGGCTGTTTGCTGCGTGATGGTGCTGCCTCCGCGAAGCCGTTTGCCTTCGCGATTCTCGTCCATGGCTTGATTGATGGCCTCCCAGTCGAAACCTCGGTGGGTGAGGAAGTTATTATCCTCTGTGGCAATGACCGCCTGCACCATCCAGTGGGAGATCCGTTGCAGTGGCACCCATTTTGAATGGATCGGCAGAGGAGCATCCCCCGCGGGAACGATCATGCGGATGACCTTCAGGGGTGTGACCGTGACGGGAACCACTCGCAAGAACACCACGGTGCACAACGAGAAGGTCACAAAAAAGAGCGTCAGATAGACGCAAAGTCGAAATAGATAACGTATCACGAGTGCAACATCAAAAAAGAGGGATACTCTGCTGTGTATGAATACTCCGCCCTTTGGCGGTTTCTCTAACAAACAGGGCAAAAATAATATAATTTTTCACATTTAAGCAGGAAAAATAGAGGTTTTTATACGGATTTCGCGGATTCACCGTATATTTGCGCCAAAGTAAGCGAGAAAAGAGTTCAAAGGAAATTTATCTACAAACATTAGTAAGATGGAACAGAAGAAATTTATCACTTGTGACGGAAACTATGCTGCCGCTCATATCGCCTATATGTTCAGCGAGGTTGCAGCCATTTATCCGATCACCCCGTCGTCTACCATGGCAGAATATGTCGATGAGTGGGCGGCTAATGGACGCAAAAACATCTTCGGAGAGACAGTTAAAGTCGTTGAGATGCAGTCGGAGGCAGGAGCTGCCGGTGCAGTGCACGGTTCACTCCAGAGTGGGGCTTTAACCTCTACGTTCACCGCGTCTCAGGGATTGCTGCTGATGATTCCCAATATGTATAAGATCGCAGGAGAGCTGCTGCCGTGTGTCTTCCATGTGTCGGCTCGTGCGTTGGCTGCTCAGTCGCTGTCGATTTTCGGTGACCATCAGGATGTGATGGCTTGTCGTCAGACCGGTTTCGCAATGCTTTGTTCCGACAGCGTGCAGGAGGTGATGGATCTGGCCGGAGTGGCTCACTTGGTAGCCATCAAATCGCGCGTTCCGTTCATGCACTTCTTTGACGGGTTCCGTACCTCTCATGAGATTCAGAAGATCGAGATGATTGACGAGACCGCGTTGACCTCGCTGTTGGATCG
>JAQUZZ010000234.1 GCA_028691095.1 Alistipes sp.
CTGAAGATGCCACGTGTCATCGGGGTGCGACTGACCGGTCGACTCTCGGGATGGGCCTCTCCCAAGGATGTGATCTTGAAATTAGCCGGTATCCTCACCGTGAAGGGGGGAACAAATGCGATATTGGAGTATTTCGGAGAGGGTGCTGCCGCGCTCTCCGCAACGGGGAAGGCGACGATCTGCAACATGGGTGCCGAAGTGGGAGCTACCACCTCGCTGTTTGCCTATGACGAAGCGATCAGCCGTTACCTGCGTGCGACCGAACGCGCTGAGGTGGCCGATTTAGCGGATGCTCTGCACGCCGATTTGAAGCCGGATGCCGAGGTTGTGGCGGCTCCGGAGCGTTATTATGATCGGGTGATCGAGATTGATCTTTCGGCTCTGGAACCCCACCTCAATGGCCCCTTTACGCCCGATGCAGCTCACACCGTATCGGAGTTTGGCGCATGGGTGCGAGAGAAGGGGATTCCGCAGCAGATGGAGATCGGCTTGATCGGGTCGTGCACCAACTCTTCGTATGAGGATCTGAGCCGTGCGGCCTCCGTGGCACAGCAAGCCTTAGCAAAGGGACTGAAGCCTAAAGCCAAATTGGTGATTAACCCCGGTTCGGAGCAAGTGCGCTACACCGCGGAACGCGACGGATTCCTGCCTACGCTCTTGGCCTTGGGTGGCACGGTGATGGCCAATGCTTGTGGGCCTTGCATCGGACAGTGGGCGCGGCATGAGCCGGACAACACCCGCCCGAACTCGATCGTCACTTCCTTCAATCGTAATTTTGCCAAGCGGGCGGATGGGAATCCCAATACGCACGCCTTTGTGGCCTCGCCAGAGATGGTGATGGCCTTGACCATTGCGGGGGATCTTACCTTCAATCCGATGACCGACACCTTGATGAATGACAAAGGGGAGCGGGTGAAATTGGACGAGCCGTGTGGAGACGAATTGCCGGCACGTGGCTTTGAGGTCAAGGAGAACGGATACATTGCACCCGATCCGAAAGGGGGAGCCGAGGTGGTCATCGCCCCCGATTCGCAACGACTGCAACGGTTACAACCCTTTGCCGCTTGGGATGGGGAGGATTTCACCGATCTTCGATTGTTGATTAAAGCGTCGGGGAAGTGTACGACCGACCACATCTCCATGGCAGGCCCGTGGTTGAAATATCGAGGCCATCTGGAGAATATCTCTGGCAATTTGCTGATGGGAGCCGTCAACCGCTTCAACGGGGAGACCAACAAGGTGCTCAATACGTTGGATGGGAGTTACGACGGCGTCTCGGCTGTGGCTCGGCAGTATAAGGCGCAGGGCATCGAGTCGATTGTGGTGGCCGAGGAGAACTACGGCGAGGGCTCTTCGCGTGAACACGCGGCACTGGAACCCCGCTTCTTGAATGTAAAGGTGGTGTTGGTGAAGTCGTTTGCTCGAATCCATGAGACCAACCTGAAGAAACAGGGGATGTTGGCTCTCACCTTTGTTGATCCGGCCGATTATGACCGGATTCGTGAGACGGATCGGATGGCGGTGACCGGATTGAAGGCATTTGCCCCAGGGAGTCGCATGACGATCACCCTGCACCATAGCGACGGTACAACCGAATCGTTCGAGGCAACCCATACCTACAACGAGCAACAAATTCGGTGGTTCAAGGCTGGTGCAGCACTCAACTGCTAAGGAATTGAGGTTTCACTCGAAAGCCGTCCGACACGCTCTGTCGGACGGCTTTCGAGTGAAATAAGGGTCTCATGGAGTTTGACATCCCCCGTCTTAATGGTCGTCTTAATGGTCAAAATTGGGATGGAAAAGCGGAAAAAGATGACACTCCCCTTGTGGCGTCAATAGATGAAAAATATGCGTATGCCGAGGCATCTCTTGCGGTTTCGGGCGATCAAAGCGACTCATCCTCTGCATTTTTATTGCTCAAGGGTTTGGAATCTAAAGAGAATGTATTACCTTTGCATCGCTAAAGTGTCGGAATCTCTTATGAGGACGTAGGAGCCCGTAATATTCCCACTATCAACTTAATTCAAATACAGCAATGGATAAGATTAAGATCGCCCAGGATGCCATGTGGGCAGAAAAAGAGGTTCCCGCCTTCAAAAGCGGAGATACCATCACCGTAACTTACAAGATCATCGAGGGTAACAAGGAGCGTTTGCAGAGCTTCCGTGGAACCGTAATCCAGATCAAAGGAAGCGGTGTCACCAAGATGTTCACCATTCGTAAGATCTCCAACGGAGTGGGTGTAGAGCGTATTTTCCCGGTTTACTCGCCCCATATCGATCGTATCGAGGTGAATAAAGTGGGTGTGGTACGTCGCGCAAGAATCTACTACCTGCGTGATTTGACCGGTAAGAAAGCACGTATCAAGGAGAAAAAAGTGGTTATCAACAAATAAGCATTTCCCTCGGGAACGCTACACTTTTTTATGGAGTCTATCAAATACCACCTTTCGGGGTGGTATTTGTTTTTTGAGAGGTATGCGCGAGTTACGCTGGGGGAATCGACGAAGCAGGAAGATGACCGGACTCGGGAGATTGCGGAGCGGTAAAAAATCGTCGCGAAGCGTGCACTCTGTGTAAAAAATAGTATCTTTACTTCGATAACTCGAAGAAAAGGACAAAGAAGAGAAGAGGTGCGGGTGCGGGGATGGAACGTCCTGGGGGTCAAGCTTGCCCGTCAATAACGAGAATATGATGCAGCGAATCGCAATCGTTCATTTTGATGCTATGGGTTGCTTTCGTGAAATGCTTCAAGCAATCCTTATTCAACGGTTTGGAGCGGTTAAAAGGGGAAAGTTGAACCACATAAGGTTATGGTAAAAGAGATATTATTGATCTTGTCGGTGATCCTGCAAATTATTGCGGCCATTGTGGCTATTGGACTCACGCGACGCACCAAATACAATCTCTCTTGGATGCTCTTCACGGTGGCACTCTCCTGCATGGCTTGTCTGAGACTGGGGGAGTACATCCAGATCACCAGCCTAAAAGAATGGCGGTTGCCGGCCGAATTTTTTGCGTGGTCGGGGATTATCACCTCACTCTGCTTTGCGGTGGGGGTGCTGTTGGTGCAGAAGATCTTCAACTATGTTGCGCGCACCGAGATGCAACGCCGGATGAGTGAACGTCGGATTCTCAACACCATTCTGCGCACCGAGGAGAAGGAGCGACAACGCTTCTCCAAGGATCTGCATGATGGTTTGGGCCCTCTGCTC
>JAQUZZ010000235.1 GCA_028691095.1 Alistipes sp.
AACTTATGCCTTCTCCCGTCTGGCCTTTACCCGTGAGGCTTATGCCCAGCGTAAATCCGCCTTTGGTACCGACGTGGTGCGCTTGGAGGCGCTGTATCGCTACGGAGGAGTCTATATGGATACGGATGTGGAGATCCTGCGGCCGCTCGACGACGCGCTGCTTTCGTTACCCGGGTTCACCGGCTTTGAGTCCAATACGCTCTTTTCGACCGGTATCATGGCCAGTGAAGCGGGCGCCTCTTGGGTCGGGTCGTTGCTGCAATATTACCAGCACAAACACTTTATCCGATGGAATGGAAAGCTCAACAAAACACCCAATACCCTCGTTATTTCGCGTCATTTCAAGGATCAAATTCTCCCGAACAACGAGCATCAGGTACTGGAGGGGCAGTTGCACATCTTCCCTTCCGACTACTTCTGCCCCAAGTCCTACGCGACCGGCAAGATTCAACTAACCGAAAACAGCTACTGCATCCACCACTTTGCCGGTTCGTGGATTGCACCCAAGGCTCCCTTGAGCCGACGGATCGGATGGCGTATGCAGCGACTCTGGTACAGAATCTCTCAAAAAAGAGGTTGAAAATTTGGTATCCACCCGAAAAAATTACACCTTTGCACTGCAATTGAAACTGCGCCTCCGTAGTTCAATGGATAGAATGGCAGATTCCGGTTCTGGTGATATGGGTTCGATTCCCGTCGGGGGTACAAAAGGCTACTGATTATCAGTAGCCTTTTCTGTTTTGCAGAATATTTTGACCCATAAGCCCCGATAAGCCTTCTGAGCCCTTCATTGGAACCCCTTACGGAATTTGCATTTAAATCAAAAAGCTCCGGAATTCTATTCCGGAGCTTTTTGATTGAGGGGGTGGAAGATGGGGCTCGAACCCACGACTTTCGGAACCACAATCCGACGCTCTAACCAACTGAGCTACATCCACCGTCTATCGGTTACTTGAACCGGGTGCAAAATTAATCGTTTTTTTGTTTCTTGCAAAATTTTGGGTGAATCTTTTTAGCGGAGGGGTGAAATTCCTCCCTTCGGATGTCGCGTCGCGGAGGGGCTATGCGCCCTCAATCGGTTGGTATTTGGGCACGAGACTCTTCATGATACACCACGCCAACAGATAGGCGATGGCACAGAAGATAAAGGCGATGGCATAGCCGGCCGGTTTGCCCTGAAATCCCAAAAAGCTGAGGGTGTGTTGATCGCAGTAGGTGAAGAGCATTCCGGCTCCTTTCTGGATGAAGACCGATCCCAGTCCTCCGGCCATACCCCCGATTCCGGTGATGGTGGCAATAGCGCTCCGCGGAAACATATCCCCCACGGTCGAGAAGATGTTGGCCGACCATGCTTGATGTGCCGAGGCTCCCACGGCAATCAGAAGAATCGGAATCCAGTAGCTGATGTATCCCAAGGGTTGTGCCAGCAGTACGACCAGCGGAAAGAAGGCGATGATGAGCATGGCGCGCATACGTCCGGCATAGGGATTCATTCCCCGATTGATGAAGTAGGTGGGGAATTTTCCCCCGAAGACCGACCCGAAGACGGTGATCGTGTAGAGGATGGCGATTGGCCAGGCAATCTGTGTGCCGACCATCTGGTATTGCGCCTTGAGGTAGGCTGGTGTCCAGAACAGGAAGAACCACCACACCCCGTCGGTCAGGAACTTGCCTGTGGCGAAAGCCCAGGTTTGCCGGTAGTGCATACATTGCCAGAAGCTCATCTTGAGGGTTGTCGCGCTTGCCGTCGTGCGGGTTGTGTCGCGCTGTGGAGCGTCGTCTTGATGGATGTAGGCGCGTTCGGCGTCATTCATTTTGGGATTCTCTTCGGGTTTGTGATAGAGGAAAACCCAGAATCCGAGCCAGAGGAATCCCAATGCACCAACCACCAGAAAGGCGGTCTCCCAACCCCACCACACGGCCATCAGCGGCACGGTGAGCGGAGCGACGATTGCCCCCACGTTGGCTCCCGAATTGAAGATGCCGGTGGCAAAGGCGCGATCCTTCTTCGGAAAATACTCCGCTGTGGCTTTGATGGCCGCGGGGAAGTTTCCGGCCTCTCCTAAGGCTAAGATGCAGCGGCAGAAGATGAAGGCCGTGACGCTGATCATCGAGATCTGAGCTACAATGTCGGCTCCCTGAGCCGCACGAAGGGCCGAGGCGTCAGAGAGACCCACCCAGTGCTCGGTGGCAATGCCACAAAAGGCATGGGTGGCTGCTCCGACCGACCAGATGGCGATCGACCAGGCATAGCCCCGTTTGGTTCCGATGCGATCGACAAAGCGTCCGGCAAAGAGCATCGAGAGGGCGTAGAAGAGCGAGAAGGCCGCGGTGATGGTTCCGTAGTCGTTGTCGGTCCAGTGGAACTCCTCTTCCAGAATCGGTTGGAGGAGCGAGAGCACCTGCCGATCCAGATAGTTGACCGTGGTGGCAAAGAAGAGCATCGCACAGATGACCCAGCGATAGCGCGTCATGGTTCCTGTTTTTTGTGTCATGAAGTTGTAGGTTAGAGAGAAAAGCGAGGGTGAAGTAGCGAGGGTGTTATCCCGCGGCTTCCGCGCTAATGGGCTATTTGTGTTTGCGGTATTTTGCGACCAGAAGCAGCGAAGCGCGGCATTGGGCGGCAATGGAGTCCCAATCTTCGTGGGCGATCTGTTCCGAGGGGAAGAGTTTCGACCCCATGCCCACACAGGTGACTCCGGCACGGAACCATGCGGAGAGATTCTCCTCGGTGGGTTCCACGGCTCCGGTGGCCATCAACATACTCCACGGCATGGGTGCCGTGATGTTCTTGACAAAGGAGGGGCCTCCGACGCATCCTCCGGGAAAGATCTTGCAGAGGTCGCATCCCGCCTCTTGAGCCATGCCGATCTCCGTCACCGAACCGCAGCCCGGGGTGTAGGGGATGAGTCGACGGTTGCACACTTTGGCCACATCGGGGTTGAAGAGCGGGCCGACGATGAAGTTGGCGCCAAGCTGGATGTAGAGTGCCGCGGTGGGAGCATCGACGACCGATCCGGCGCCCAGAATCATCTCCGGGCACTCCGAGGCGGCAAATTTCGAGAGTTCCGCGAATACTTCGTGGGCAAACTCCCCGCGGTTGGTGAACTCAAAGGCACGGATGCCTCCCGCATAACAGGCGCGGAGCACCGCTTTGGCCGTGTCGGGGGTGTGATGGTAGAAGACCGGTACAATGCCGGTT
>JAQUZZ010000236.1 GCA_028691095.1 Alistipes sp.
GGTGTGGCGCATTTTCTGAATTCGTCGTTGAATAAAGCGGCCGTGACCAAAGTCAAAGACGATGTGCTGGCCGGAAAGACAAAGTTGCTCTACTTCGCTCCCGAGTCGCTGACCAAGGAGGATAACGTCAATTTCTTACGCAAAATCAAAGTTTCGTTTTATGCCATCGATGAGGCTCACTGTATCTCGGAGTGGGGTCACGATTTCCGCCCTGAGTATCGTCGGATTCGTCCGATCATCAATGAGATCGGAACCGCTCCGCTGATTGCCCTCACAGCCACCGCAACGCCAAAGGTGCAGATGGATATTCAGAAAAACTTGGGGATGCTCGACGCAGCCGTCTTCAAATCCTCGTTCAACCGACCGAACCTCTTCTATGAGGTACGCGCCAAGGTCAATGCCACCAAAGAGATCATTCGCTATATCAAGGGGCATGAGGGCGAGTCGGGAATTATCTATTGTCTGAGTCGCAAAAAGGTGGAGGAGCTGTCCGAGTTGTTGGCCGCCAATAACATCAAGGTCGCGCCCTACCATGCCGGCATGGATGCGGCAACCCGCGGCGAGAATCAGGATCGGTTTCTGCACGAGAATGTCGATGTGATCGTGGCAACCATCGCCTTCGGTATGGGTATCGACAAACCCGATGTACGCTATGTGATCCATTACGACATACCCAAGAGTCTGGAGGGATACTATCAAGAGACAGGACGTGCCGGTCGAGACGGTGCGGGGGGGCATTGCATTGCTTTTTACAGCTACAAGGATATTCAGAAGTTGGAGAAGTTCATGCAGGGCAAACCCCTGGCCGAGCAGGAGATTGGGCGGTTGCTGTTGCAGGAGACGGTCTCCTATGCCGAGAGTTCGGTGTGCCGTCGCAAGACGTTGTTGCACTACTTTGGCGAGGAGTTTGGAGAGGAGAACTGCGGCTGTTGCGACAACTGTCTGCATCCCAAGCCGCGATTTGAGGGCAGCTCGCACATCAAGTTGATGTTGCAGGTGTTGCAGGCGATCGGGGATAAATTCAAGGCAGACTATCTGATCAACGTGCTGGTCGGGCGCAACAATGCGCTGATCAAGTCCTACAACCACCACAAGAGTGACTGGTTCGGAGTGGGCGACGATCACAACGATCGGTTCTGGGGAGCTGTGATCCGTCAGGCTCAGATCCTCGGATTGATGGATAAGAACATTGAGAATTACGGCCTTCTCGCGATCAACGAGGCGGGAACGGCCTATATTGACGCTCCTTATTCGGTGATGATGACTGCAGATCATGAATATGAGGAGGGAGAAGATGACGATACAACGACTCCTCCGGCAGGAAAAGGTGGCGTGGCAGATGAGGAACTCTATGCCATGCTGAAAGATTTGCGCAAAAAAGTAGCGCGACAGAAAGAGCTGCCCCCGTTTGTGATTTTCCAAGATCCCTCACTGGAGGATATGTCGGTGCAATATCCGATCACCTTGGAGGAGATGCAGAACATTACAGGCGTCGGCGTGGGGAAAGCCAAGAAGTTCGGCAAACCCTTCATCGAGTTGATTCAACGCTACGTCGAGGAGAAGGAGATCACCCGTCCCCAGGATATGGTGGTCAAGAGCGTGGTCAACAAGAGTGGCAACAAGGTCTTCATCATTCAGAGCATCGATCGCCAGATGGATTTTGAGGATATTGCCAAGGCGCGGGATATGGATCTGGATGAGCTGCTGACCGAGATTGAGGCCATTGTGCACTCCGGAACCAAACTGAATATCGCCTACTACATCGACCAAGTGATCGACGAGGAGAAGGCCGAAGATATCTACCTCTACTTCAAAGAGGATGCCCAGAGCGACTCGATCGAAGAGGCGGTCAAGGAGTTGGGCTCCGACTACACCGAGGAGGAGATCCGTTTGGTGCGCGTGAAGTTTATGAGTGAGATGGGCAATTAAGCCCCCGACTCCCCCAAGCCCCTAAAAAATGGCACGAAAGTGCCTATCTACCCGCTTATGTATGTAACCCCGAAGAAATATTTAGGACAACATTTTCTGACCGATCTGAAAATTGCCCAACGCATTGCAGAGAGTCTGCAAGCCGACCCCTGTCGCACGGTTTTGGAGGTGGGATGTGGCACCGGTGTGTTGACGCAGTTTCTGTTGGCGCGACCTGAAATTGAACTCTATGGTGCCGAGGTCGATCGCGAGAGCGTGGCCTACCTGCACCAAAACTATCCGGCATTCACCCCACGATTGATCGAGGGAGACTTCTTGCAGATGAATCTGCGGGAGCGTTTTCCTCAGGGGGTCAATGTAATAGGAAACTTTCCGTATAACATCTCTTCGCAGATCTTCTTCAAAATCTTGGAATACAAGGATCTGGTTCCGGAGGTGGTGGGCATGGTGCAGCGCGAAGTGGCGGTGCGGATTGCCGAGCCGCCCGGAAGCCGTGCATACGGCATTCTGAGTCTCTTTGTGCAGGCTTTTTATGAGGTCGAGTACCTTTTTACGGTCGATCGTACGGTGTTCAATCCACCCCCCAAGGTGCAGAGTGCCGTACTACGGTTGACCCGCAACAAGGTGTCGCACTTGGATTGCGATGAGGCGTTGTTTGTGCGACTGGTCAAGGCGTTGTTCAATCAACGACGGAAGACCATTCGCAACTCGATGCGTGCTGCCTTTGGTGATTTGGGCGGCGCCGAACACCCCGATTTCCCGTTGCGACCGGAGGTGCTGAGTGTCGATCGTTTTGTGGCCTTGACCCGTTGGCTCTCGGAGCAACTCTCGAAATCGCAGAGTCCTCTTGTCGAGCCTTAACGCGCAAGGGTGCGCTGCAAGACACACCATACACTGATCTGTAAAACCTATAACCCCAAGGGCGTGGATCAAGCCTGGAGGGTTACCTAAACCTAACCAACAATGAAGAAACGATTACTTTGGTTGTGTGGGATAGCCTGTCTATTGGGCATACATCTCTCGGCCGCAGAGGTTGAGCGTCTGCGGTGTGAATACCTCTGTGAACCCCAAGGCATTGATATAAAAACTCCTCGCTTGAGCTGGGTGATCACCTCAAAGGTTCGGGGCGACCGTCAAAGTGCCTATCGGATTGTGGTGGCCTCGACGCCCGAGAAGTTGCGACGGGGTGAGGGCGATCTGTGGGATAGCGGTCGGATTGACTCCGATAAGTCGAGTCAGGTGGAGTATGCCGGTCGGCCGCTG
>JAQUZZ010000237.1 GCA_028691095.1 Alistipes sp.
CAATAATCATGCTGATTTTGTTAGTTCTGATCATACAATGACCACACAGACCGCTGTTTCAGGTAGCTCATCTCTCACAGAGGTGATGGCTGGTTTTGAACTTCCTGTCGAAGGGTTATATCCCGGGTGTCGCCAGCCTCCACCCGATCGACCACCTTGCCGTGCGCCTCGGCCGTAGCCCGCATGGTGCTCCGCATAAAACTTTGGAACTTATCGGGCATGGGGCGTCCCTGTTGATCCACCACCGAAGCGGCTCCTATGCTTGCTCCCGGTCGCATATAGATGCTATCGGCCGCAAGCGCAATCAAAGCTCCGGCCGAGGCGGCCTGGTTGTCGATCCAGACCCACACGGGCAACGGGAAATCGAGTAGGCGAGAGCGTATCGAGTCGGCCACCTCGGCCAATCCTCCGTAGGTGTTCATCTGGATCAACACCGCATCGGAGTGACGCTCCAGCGCCTCCTTCAGGCACTTCTTCGAGAGTCGATCCACCGAAGGCATGATGCTCTCCCGAATCGGAAACGTATAGATCTTCCACGCCGACAGCGAATCCTCGGCCTTGACCGATCCCAGCCCCATCCAACAAAGCAACAAGAGACAAAGTGTCCGTACCATTCTCATCATTTTAAATTATTGCACCCTTTCCACCGTATATATCTGAGACACCGAGGCGGTTAGGACTCATCAATCGCGTAACAGGTTCATAGGTTAAGAGGTATCCCCCGCACGCGATCGGCTTCCATGTGCAAGGAGTGCAAGGAGTGCAAGGAGTGCGAGGAGTACGGCAGGAGTAGGGCAAGGGCTCGTTAAATCCGGGTCTCGACATTTTTTAGAGCCACTTCTTCCAGTGAAAGAAGAAGTAGGTCGCCACCGACACCCCAACCATCAAGGCCAAGGCATAGTAATACCCGTATTGCCACTGCAGCTCATGGATGCTTTCGAAGTTCATCCCGTAGATACTGGCGATCATCGTCGGAGGCATGAAAAACAGGGCGGCCACGGTAAAGATTTTGGTCACGTTGCTCTGCTCGATGTTAATCAAACCCAGTGCCGTATCCTGCATATAGTCCAATCGTTCGGAGCTGAAGTCGGCATGATTGATCAACGAGTTGACGTCCTTGATCATCAACTGCAACTTGGGATAAATATCGGTTGGGAATCGTTCGCTTCGCAGAATGCCGGAGAGGATCCGTTGGCGGTCAAAGATATTCTCTCGGATCAACATGGTACTCTCTTGGAGATGGCTGATCTTTTTGAGGGTCTCTTTGTCGATATGTTCGTTCTGACTCATATCCTTGCTCAGCACGGCAATCTTTTTGGCCTGAGCCTCCACCAGGTCGGCATCGAAATCGATCCGCACCTCCAGAATCAGAATCAGCAGATGATACCCCGTGGCATAGGCTCGGTAGTTCATCTGCAATCGTTTGGCACTCTCGGTGAAGGTTCTAAATTCATCCGTGCGCACCGAGACCAACACGCCTTCGGCCACAATGAACGAGACCGGCTCGATGGTAAACGAATCGGGATTGGGAATGAAAAAGTTGGAGTTACAGATGATGGCATTCTCGGTCTCCGAATATTTGGAAGAGCTCTCGATCTCCTCCACCTGCTGTCGCGACTGGAGGTTGATGTCCATGAAGTTCTCCACCGCCTTCTGCTCCTTGATGGTGGGGTTGAGCAGGTCGATCCACAGGATGTCGTCGGAACCCAAATCGTCAAAGAGTTTGACGTCCGCATTCCGTATAATTTTATTGAGTTGTTTCAGATAGAGCGTAATCATGAGTTTCTACGCATAAGAGGGTGAATGAAAGGTCTGTTCGTCTCCTCTGTGGGGCCTCAGGCGAACCTTCAGCCCGGAAGAGACGGAGGTTCGATCTTTCGGAGTTCATCCCAATAACGCGCTAACGCTTCCCGCTTCTGCGGGTCAAAAACAAAATCAATGTTGTGGGTCAGATAGTCTAAGGCATAGGGTCGATCCTCGTAGCCGTAACGGACGATCGCCTCCGGAATGTGGTTCACACCATACTCCAAGGCCTGCTCCAAGGTTGAGAGGGTCTGCGTCGAGATGCCCGGTCGCGCCACCCAAGCGGCAAAGACAAAGGGCAATCCGGTCATCGCACGCCACACCTCTGCCAGATCGTAACGATAGGCAAAACGATGTTCATGCGCAAAGACCTTGTCTCCGATAATTAGGTATCCGGTGTGGGGTTGGGGACGTTCCAAATCCGAGAAGTCCGCCAAGGGCATCCATCGGGGTGTAATGTGCCACCATTGTGCAGCCAAGATGCGCACCAACCGCACCGAAGTCATAGAGTGGGGATCCAGGTAGATGGTTTCGATCTCCTCGATAGGTGAGTTGGAGGCCAAAATCACCGTACGTACGGCTCGGCTGGCTCCGATACAGAATTGGGAGAACATCTTCACCTCCGGCATGGAGGGGATCGCTCCCACGGGGATCAACGCGATCTCCGCGCCCCCGTCTCGCAGGGTTGTCGCACAACCGCTGGGAGGAGATAGTAATAAGTCGGCCTGCAGGTCAACTCCTGCATGCGCAATACCATATATAAAAGGGATGGTATTGAGGTAAGATACCGCGACGATTCGGTTCCGCATCATCATCCATACAGCTTCAAAAATTGGTTCAACAATGTCACGCCGTCCCAGAGACCGCGCAGGCTGTAGGCAGAGTGCTTTCTCGATGACAAACCACTTTTCCTGATGGCAAAGGTAAGTGAATTTCATAAAAGTGCAACCCTCCCCTTTCAATTTTCAGTGCAGCAGACCGAAAAATCGACCCCTTCTCAACCCGCATCTTCTCTGCGACGCATCCCAAGCATGGAACAATTCTTGCAATCTCTTTGCCGGAGGTATGCCTCGTGGAGCGGGGTGATGGAGAGACCTTCGGGGTCAAGCGATCGGATACCTCCACTGCGTATCGGAACGTTTCGCCCCCTGCGAACCTCTTCATCGCTCCGCGCCTCAACCCGTCCAACAAGTCTCAAAAATATTAGAGTCTGTTTAAAAATATTTGGTTTAAAACACTGATCATCAGTTGTTTAGTTGGATTTAATTTTGTATCTTTATGTTTACCAATACATTAAGATATTGAAAAACTTTCCGACCAACCTCACCGATAATCAGTACGATACAATTTTACGCATAATAAATGATAAACGCAAACGTCAA
>JAQUZZ010000238.1 GCA_028691095.1 Alistipes sp.
TCCTACGTGCCGTTGGACCTTCAAAACCGGATATAAAATGGGCGCGATCTTCTCCGCCCTCGCACTGAGCCTGAGTACCGTGGTGCTGCAACTGCTGGTCTATGTGTTGAGTGTGAATGCCTTGCCGGTTGTCATCTTGGTGTGGATCCCGCTGTGGGTGTTCCTCTCCTTTCGTCTGCGTCGGTGGTGGATGATGCGCAAGGCGGCTCGTCGGTTTGCACGCTTGGCTCCGTCGGAACCCCTGTCTGAGGCGACCGAGGCGACCGAAACGCCGGATGCGGAGTAGGGCGACGCAATCGGTCGATGTTGCGAGGAAGTGCGCTTTTGTGGGGTTTTTCTGCTTTCGTGGCGTATGAATCCACGCTTTCCCGTAAACTTTTTATACTTTTGTGAGCATTTTGGTGCTGCCCGGAGAGCCAAGACGCGCTCTGCGGAGAGCGGTCGCGCGAGGCGAGGACGCATTGGGGTGCGATGGATTTGCAGGAACCCTCCGCCCATCAAACGTTAAGCGAAGGATTTACTCTATGTATATGTATATCATGTATGTACTGTGATAAAAGGGTTCGATCCTGTGTTGGGAGCCCTTCATGTGATGAAATGTATCAATAATTCTGTGAGGTTACTTATGAGATTGTATCGAGTCGGAATGTTGGCGGGAGCCTTCGGTTTTTGTGCAGGGACGCTCTGTGCTCAGGCAACCGTAAAACCCAAATTGGTGTTGGAAATCGTGGTGTCGCAAATGCGTGCCGATTATTTGGGACGTTTTCAGGAGAATCTTTCCGAGAACGGATTCCAAACTTTTATGCGTCAAGGGGTGACGTTCGAGAATGCCCGATATAACTATATGGGAACCAATACGGTCTCTGGACTTGCCACGCTCACCACCGGAACGACACCGGCCGGTCACGGCATCATTTCCGAGAACTGGTATAACTTTACGACGGGGGATAGTGTCAATTTGATCTCGGATCCTCAGGTCAAGGGATTGGAGTGCGAAGAGGGAGATCATCGTTACTCCCCACTGAATCTGACGGCCGCAACGCTGGGCGATCGCTTGCACGAGAGTGACCCCAAATCCAAAGTGATTGCCGTGGCTGCCGATCCCTATTCGGCTGTGGTGGCCGGAGGTTCGACGGGGCAGGCCTATTGGCTCAACCCGGGGATGGGAACGTGGGTCTCCAGCAGCTACTACTTTGAGATGATGCCCGGATGGGCTCGTAAATACAACGAGGGGCGTTTTGCCTCGACGTTACTGGATCGGGCTTGGGTTCCCGAGAAGTCGTTTGCCGCCTACAAGAACAGCGACACCACGGTATTGAGTTTCATGCCGGCACACACCGGATTCAAACGATTCTTCCAAGGGGTGCTGAGTGTATTCAAGAAGGAGAAGGACGAGAAGAAACAGGAGCTGACCACGCTGCTCTACACCCCCTTTGGCAACGTCATTGTGACCGACTTCGCTCGGGAGGCGTTGATTCAGGAGGAGCTGGGCAAGGACAACCATACCGACCTGCTGACCGTATGTTACGACACACCCCGCTGGGTGACCGAGCGTTTCGGGCCACAGTCGATTGAGGTGGAGGATATGTACTACAAGTTGGATCAGCAGTTGGGTGAATTGGTAGGTTTTGTGTTGGCGCAGTTCAAGCCGGAGGAGGTGATTGTTGTGCTGACCTCCGATCACGGATGCAGCAACACCTATCGCGAAGGGCAGCGGATGCCGGGGGGTGTATTCAATGTCGAGCAGTTCAAGATGATTATGAACGGCTTCCTGAGTGCACAATATGAACCGGGGAATTGGATTATGGGGTATGCCGATCGGCAACTCTACTTGAACCGTCCCTTGATCTTTAAATACGGTTTCGACCTGAGTGAGGTGCAGAGTCGTGCTGCGGTCTTTGCCTTGCAGTTTCGTGGCGTGGCCGGAGCCCTCACGGCGTCGGATATGCAGAGCGGCTACTTCGGAAAGGGCTATGGGGAGAAGATGCAGGGCAGTTTCTATCCCAAACGTTCGGGAGACGTGACCCTCAATCTGATGCCCGGCTGGATCGAGGAGCGCGATCATATCGTGTCGTTGCCCGGGTCGCTCTATGAGTATGACACGCATGTGCCGTTGATGGTCTTGGGTCATGGCTTGCAGGCCGACACCGTGGCACGGGATGTGGAGATCTCTTCGTTGGCTCCGACTCTGGCGCGGATGATGGGGATTCCGATGCCCGATGCCGCAACGGGCAAGGTGTTGGACGAACTGCTGAACGAAACCAAATAGAGCCCCCTTTTTTTTGAAGATAAAATGAGTCTTCACGCTGAAGACGAAGTGTTGAAATAGAGCGTAAGATGACGATAAACGAGGTACAAGATGAGATCATCGAGGAGTTTTCGGTGTTCGACGAATGGTTGGATAAATACGAATATTTGATTGAGTTGAGTCGGGAGTTGCCCCCGATTACGGCGGAGCATCGGACGGATGCCTATCTGATTAAGGGTTGCCAGTCGCGTGTGTGGGTGGATGCCGAACTTCGGGATGGGAAGATCTACTTTACGGCCGACAGCGATGCCATCATCACCAAAGGCATCATTGCCCTGCTGATTCGGGTGATGAACGAGCGTACACCCCACGAGTTGATCGAGGCCGAGCTCTACTTTGTCGATCGCATCGGGTTGCGTGAGAACCTCACCCCGACACGAGCCAATGGGCTGCTGGCGATGATCAAGCAGATGAAACTTTATGCCTTGGCCTATCAAAGCAAGATGTAGCCTCTTTTTGAAAAGCACGCTGCTGTCGAAGCGAAAGAGAAAACCTTAATTATTAGCGTTCAGAGTTATCACTATGACCACCCCGCAGGAGATTATACGCATGGAAGAGGATATTGTCCTCACGTTGAAGAATATTTATGACCCTGAGATTCCGGTCAATATCTATGACCTGGGATTGATCTATGAGATTGATGTCGAGCCGGATGGTGTTGCCAATATCCGGATGACCCTCACTGCCCCCAACTGCCCGATGGCCGACCAACTTCTGGAGGAGATCCACGAGAATGTCGCCAAGGTGAAGGGGGTGACGGCCGTCAATGTCATTCTGACCTTTGAGCCCCCCTGGGATCGTAGCATGATGTCGGAGGAGACCAAATTGGATTTGGGTCTATTATAAAGGAGCCCCGCTCCGCTAACCC
>JAQUZZ010000239.1 GCA_028691095.1 Alistipes sp.
GTGAGGTTGGTCGGAAAGTTTTTCAATATCTTAATGTATTGGTAAACATAAAGATACAAAATTAAATCCAATTAAACAACTGATGATCAGTATTGTAAACCAAATATTTTTAAACAGACTCTTAGTCGTTTAAGCACAACGTGCTATTTATTTTTTCGTATTTCGTTTCGGTTGACACCTTGTGGTGGGTGTGGGTCGTGCGACGCTTTGGAGCGTCTCCCCGATCCGTGGGGCTTTCATCCTCCGAAGAGACCTCCTCGATGGGATGCGTTCTCGCTCTTTTATAGGGTGTGTTTCCGCTCTTTCAGTGATCGAAAACTCACGGCTCCCTTTTTCAGTCACCATGCAAATTTACGCTTTTGTTTGGTAAATTTTCATGAAAAATGCAACGATGTGTCGGAAAAAATCTTTTTTTATTCGGATGATTTGCCTTGATCGGTGTTTGAAGTATCCGAATGGTGATGATTTAGCACCTCATTGTAAGGTAATTGATCGAGCCTGGAGTATTTGTGCGCTGAAAAACGATTCAAAGTTACAAATGTTAAACGTTGAAAAAATGTTCCGAATGGGTTTAATCCTGCTCCAAATCGTGGTTTCGGCTTTGCAGGGGATGGATTTGACCCGTCAAAGCGAAAAAGAGCCCCGAATTGAAGCCGAATCTCCGTAGAAAGCCAATCTTCGACGAGGGTCAGATGCGTGGCGCGCGCGAGTCGGTGTGGCGCAACATAAAGGCGCGTAGAATCTCGGCCGTAGCCTCAGGTTCCTCGATAAATCCCATGTGTCCCGAGTGTTCCAGATAGACAACTTCAGCCTGCGGATGGGCTGCCGCAAGAGCCTGAGCCGTCTCCATGGGAATCAACTCATCCTCGCGTCCGAAGAGGAAGAGCTGAGGAATCGACAGGGCGCGCAGGGCGGCATTCTGGTCGGGGCGTGCCGCCATGCCACGCAGTAGCGCGATGACCCCCTCGTCCTCCGTGAGCATCATGAGCTCTTGGAGTTGCTCGATGCGGTCGGCGAGCGGTTTGCGATTCGCTGCGGCAAAACTTCGGGCGGCGAAGAGTTTGGCGATCAGGTCTTTTTTCTGACACTGCACCATCTCGATTTCGCGCATTCGGTCGTGTTGTTTCTCCGGCGTGTCGGCATTGGGGGTCGAGTGGAGCAGGATCAATCCCTCGACGCATTCGGGATACTTGACGGCGAAGGCCTCTGCTATATAGCCCCCCATGGAGTGACCCGCGACAAAACACCGATCGATCTGCTCTTTGTGAAGTACCTCATGGAGTACATCGGCGACGAACTCCATGGTGTGAATCTCTCCCTGAACTTGGGAGATGCCGTGTCCGGGAATGTCGATCGCCACGATGCGGAACTGCGGGGTGAGCAACGGCATGAATTCGTCCCAGATCTCGATGGATTCCATGTAGCCGTGTAGCAGCACCAAGGTGGGTGCACCTTTTTGTGAATCGCTGATGCGGAGGGCGGTATGGTGGGCAAGAAGAAATTTTTCCATGACTTGAAGGGTTAAAGGGTGTGTGGAACGATCGATCCGTGCGGAGACGACGTACAAAATTAATGAGATTCTAAAGTTTCCATAACCTCTTTCTAAAAAGAAAGCGTATTTTTGTCCGTGCAAGTAGCCTAAAAATAGGAATTGTTGTCCTTCACCACGGGATGGGTTTCGCTACGGGTGCGTGCAGGGTCAAGTGAAACACAGGATCTGCAAAATTATCGAACGTATGAGGTTATTGGGAAAATATCTGTCCATTGTGGTGGTGAGCGTGCTGCTGATCTGTGTGGTGAGCTATCTGGGTGTCCCGGTCTATCGGTTTGACAAGGGCGAGCCCTTTGCGGGTGATCGCATCTATAACCCCTATGCGGGTGTGGATTCGTCGATGTGGCATAAAGCCAATTTCCATGCCCATCAAAAAGAGAAACCGCAGTGCGATTACACCGTGGAGCAGATGCTTCACAGCTACTATGCCCAAGGGTACGAGGTGGTCGGCATCTCCGATCATCAATGCCTAAATTGGGAACACGCCGATCGTGTGGGATTTATTCCGACCTATGAGCATGGCTACGGCATCAACGGCTATCACCAGTTGGTGTTGGGAACCGAGCGCGTCTGTTGGCGCGATTTTCCGCTGATGCTCACCCAGTCGCAGATGCAGTATATGTTGCACTATCTTCGCCCGGAGGGTGAGATGGTGGTGTTGAACCATCCGGGCAAGACACGATGGATCGATCATGCGGTGTACGAGCGGCTACGCGGATACGACCTGTTGGAGATCAATCCCGATCAGGGTCGATCTCGTTCCGATACGCGTTGGGATCGGGCGCTGACGGCATGCATCTACTCCAACCTGATTGCCGATGACGACGCCCACAACATCTGGAATCGAGGTTCGTGGTTTCAACGCTGTTTTACGCGGATCAACACTCCGGAACTGACGCGCCCTGCGATTTTGGCGGCGCTCAGACAAGGCAAAGCCTACGGGGTGGTGATTCCCTATGAAGTCAATATCGGAGCTAATCCGCACGCCGATCTACCCTCCATTCGGCAGATCGGATTACAGGGGGACACCGTACACCTTCGGGTCGACCGAGAGGCCGTGCTCCGTTTTGTGGGAGCCGAGGGACGGGTGCTCGCTGAGGTTACGGGCGAGCAGGCCGAATATCCGATGGCCGCAACGGATCCCTATGTGCGGGTGGAGGCTTGTTTTCCGAACGGGGTGATGCTCTATACGAATCCCTTTGTGCGGACAGCGGACGGGGTGCAGCCGGAGAATCGTTTTGTGCCGGTGATCGACTATCCGTTGACCCTATTATGCCATTTGCTGTGGTTGGGATGGATCGTGGGATTGTGTTGGCTGTTGGGTCGATTGTTGGGAATGAGACGGTCGCACCTCTACTACCGGTGGCATCCGAGGTCGGGTAAATCGGCGGAAGAGAAATTTCCTTGACCTATTTAGATTGAGATGCTTGTTGGTAATAACGCATCGGTATATACCGTGATTCAATAATTTAATCGTTCAATCATTCTTTTGGGTTACTAAGAGTCTGTTTAAAAATATCATTTATAACCATTTTAGCATCAGTGAAATAAAAGCCAAGTATATCATATTTTCCGAACACACCACCTTTCGTTCATAATCCTTTGCTAATCTTCGGAAGTCA
>JAQUZZ010000240.1 GCA_028691095.1 Alistipes sp.
AATCTGAAACTGGGATTCCAGGTCGATGAGCGGGATTACGGGGTCGGAGCCAGCATCCTGCGTGAGTTGGGGATTCGCAACATTCGTCTGTTAACCAACAATCCGCAGAAACGCGCAGGGTTGGAGGGATATGGGCTGCATATCGTAGAGAATGTGCCGATCGTGATTCCGCCCAACCAGTACAACGAAAAATATTTGAAAACCAAAGAGGCCGTGATGGGTCACCATTTGGGATTCTTTGAATAAACTACGCACAGATGCCTAAGAGGGTGCAAATTGCTCACGTCGCACTTTGGACGCAGCATTTAGAGACGTTGAAGACGTTCTATACGACCTATTTCGAGGGGGAGTGTGGCACCAAGTATACCAACCCAGCGAAAGGTTTCGAGTCCTATTTCATTCGTTTCGGAGCTGTGGCGTTGGAGTTAATGCAACGCGCCGACCATACCGAAAAGGCTCCGGAGAATGCGACGGGGTTTTGTCATCTTGCCTTTGGCGTAGAGAGCCGTGCCGCAGTGTGCAACCTGACCGAGCAATTGCGTCGGGCAGGCTATGCCGTAAAGAAGGAACATCGAGTCACGGGAGATGGCTATTATGAGAGTGTGGTGGCCGACCCCGACGGAAATCAGATAGAGATTGTTGCATAGCGTTTAAGAAGATAAGATGGATAGCAAAGCGTTACGGATTGTCTATATGGGAACGCCCGAATTTGCGGTGGCGCCCCTGCGGCGATTGGTGGAGTCGGGGTACCAGGTCGTGGCCGTGGTGACGATGCCCGATAAACCGGCCGGCCGCGGATTGAAACTTCAAGAATCGGCCGTGAAGCGTTATGCACGGGAGGCCGGATTGAAGATTCTGCAACCCGTAAAACTGAAAGATCCGGAGTTTGTCAAGGACTTCGAGGCACTGAAGGCCGATTTGGGAATTGTCATCGCCTTTCGGATGTTGCCGGAGATCATCTGGGCGCAGCCGCGTTTGGGAACCTTCAATCTGCATGCTTCGCTCTTACCGCAATATCGCGGTGCTGCACCGATCAACTGGGCTATTATCAACGGAGAGGCGGAGAGTGGGGTGACGACCTTTATGCTCAATCATGAGATTGACCAAGGGGATATGTTGTGCCAACGCCGGATTCCGATTGATGCCGAAGACACGGTAGGGTCGTTGCATGACAAGCTGATGGCGATCGGCACGGATGTCGTGGTCGAAACGGTCGATCGGATCGCTACGGGAACCATACAGCCGCTTCCGCAGTCGACCGTCGAACCCAAGGAATTGAAAGGCGCACCGAAGATCTTCAAAGAGACGTGTCATATCGACTGGAGCAACTCGACAGAAATAATTTCGCGTCAGGTGAGAGGGTTGAGTCCCTATCCGGCCGCGTGGAGTCTGCTTTGTTCCGCGGTGGCATCGGATGCTCAACCGGACGTGCAACCGTTGACCTTGAAAATTTTTCGGGTGGCCGCGGTGGCGGAGACAACCTCTTCGTTGGATGCCCCGGGAACGCTGGTCACGGACGGCAAGAGCTACTTGCGCGTAGCGTGTGGCGATGGATACCTGTCGATTCTGGAGTTGCAACTCTCCGGAAAACGTCGGATGGAGGTTGCCGAGTTGTTGCGGGGGTTCAAAGGCGTGGAGCATTACCGGTTGGCGTAACGCCAGCTTCCGGATCGAACTCAGGAAGTACAGAGGACTCTTTATGGGCAATCAAAACGTCAATATATGAGACCTATACCGTGACGGAAGGACGCAATCATTCTTTAGGATTACTCAATAGCACTAAGTGTTTCAGATTATGAATATACTTCAAGTAAAGGAACTGTTAAACCGTATCGGGCAGTTGACCGATACATGGACAAGGGCAGAAGTGCCGGCGATTGAACGCGAGATTGTGCTGGCGAAACTTCAGCGACTCTATGAGATGATTCGCTTTGATGCACCGGAGGACGCGGTTTGCAATCAGGAGGTTACACCCGCTGTGGATTCGTCGCTCAGGGCATCGACCCCCGAGGCATCCAAAGAGGAGGTTGCCGTCGAGACACCGGTTGTGGACTCTGTGACGGAGGATTCGAGCAGAAGCACGCAAGAAGTTACGACACCGGATAGGGTGTCCATGCAGGCCGAAAGACCCTCTTCGGAGCCGGTGGAGTCGTCGAGTCGGGAAGCTTCGCCCGAAGCGTTTGCTCCGACACCCTCTCCCGTTGCCTCCGTTGAGCCAGCGGGGATGGTTGAGCCGACCCTCTTTCAGGAGGATGCGCTGGCACGTATGCGTCCCAATCAGGAGATGATTCGTTCGCTCTATGGCGATGCTCCTGAAGTTCCGATCCGTCCTCATGGAATGGGCATGGGCATGGGAATGGGAATCCCCTCCCAAAGAGTAACTCCGGTGACTCACAGTGTGAACGAACCGATCCTTACGCCGGATCCGCAACCCTCCAAAAAGGTGTTGGGCGAAGCGTTTGAGAGTCAGAGTGTCCCTGTCAATGAGATGTTGGGCAAACAGCAGAACCACACCGATGTAGCAAGTCGGCTGCACGCCCAGAGCGTGGTCTACGACCTGCAACAGTGTATCGGGGTGAATGACCGATTTATGCTGATCCGCAATCTGTTTCATGGCGATTCGGCAGCCTATGCTGCGGCGATTGCACAGTTCAATACCTTCACCGATCTGGACGATGCGCTACTCTATATGCAGGAGAATTTCCAGTGGAATCCTGACGATGAGGGGGTTCGGCTGTTGGTGGATCTGTTGGAGCGCAAGTTAAACTAACGCATGATGGCTAAACTCTATCTGGTGCCTACGCCAATCGGGAATTTGGACGATATCACCCTGCGGGCGATCAAAACGCTCTCGTCCGTGGATGTCATCTTGGCGGAAGATACGCGAACCTCACAGGTGCTGCTCAAGCATTTGGGAATCGACAAACCCCTATGGAGTCATCATAAATTCAATGAGCACGCTGCCGTCGAGGGCATCGTGCAACGCTTGGAGTCGGGGCAGACGCTGGCGTTGATCTCCGATGCGGGAACGCCCGGAATCTCCGACCCCGGATTTCTGTTGGTGCGTACCTGCGTGGAACACGGCATTGAGGTGGAGACCCTCCCCGGAGCCACCGCGGCGATTCCGGCCTTGGTCAATAGCGGTTTTCCTTGCGACCGATTCTGTTTT
>JAQUZZ010000241.1 GCA_028691095.1 Alistipes sp.
AGGTGCCGATCTCCAGAATGCGTTGCGGCCGAAGCATCCGCACGAGCATCTCCAGCAGGCGGCCTTGCAGATGACCTGAGATCATGCGGGGTTGCACCACTTTCTCGTGGGTCTCGCGATCCAGCGCGGTCAGTAGCGGATCTTCGGGCGTGATGTGACGGTCGATATAGCGTTCGAGTTCTTCCATGATGGGCGATGCAGTTTGGGTTCGAGGATTGAGGGGATCTCAAAGCGTGATTGAACCCTTGGGTTATGGTATATTCCTAATGTGCTGCTGTGTGGATTGCAAATCAATCGCACGCTGTGCTTAGTAGTAGATCAGGGTCGAGAGGTTCTCCTCGCCGAAGACTTCGCGTGCCACCTCGATAATCGACGTGCGCGAGACCGAGAGGATTTTCCGACGGATGGCCTCCATGTCGTCAATCGAGTTGTATATCAGGTAGCTTCGTGCGGCGTTCAGCATATAATTCTCGTTGTTCTCCATCGCGATGGTGATCTGTCCGAGGTATTGTTTCTGTGCGATGCGCAGCAGATGATCGCTGAGGTTTCCCTCCTGAATCCGATGCAGCTCGTGCGCCACGAGTTCGAGGCATTCGTCGCTCTTCTCGCGGTCGGAGCTGAAGTAGATCGAGGCGAGTCCCGTGTCGCTGAAGGGGGAGTAGTTGGCCTCGATGTTATAGGAGAGGCCGTTGCGTTCACGGATCGCCAAGTTCAGCAGCGAATTGGCCGAGGGGCCTCCCAGAAGGTTGATCAACAGCGAAAGGATGACCCTGCGCTCGTCGTTGAGGTGATAGGCGCGTCCGCCCAGCAGGCAGTGGCTCTGATAGCATCGGCGCGAGATGCGTTGGGTGAAGGGGGTGTAGGGGATGACGCCCTCTCGTCGAAAGGTGCGGTGTGTGGCCGGCACGTCGCCCAAGTAGCGGTCGCAGAGCATCCGGAAGCGACGTTCTGAGAAGTTGCCGCTCACGGAGAAGACCATTTGATCGGTGTTGTAGGTGCGGAGAATGAAACGATTCAGCTCGGCCGTGCCGTAGTGCATCAGATCTTTCTTGCGCCCCAAGATGTTGTGTCCTAAGGAGGAACCGGCAAAGATCAGATCCTCGAAATCATCAAAGATGCGATCGGCCGGAGAGTCTTTGTAGGAGTTGATCTCATCGACGATCACCTCCTTCTCCTTCTCCAGCTCGTGGGCGGGGAAGGTGGAGCAGAAGACAATATCGGCGATCAGTTCGGCTGCTTTGGCCACGTCGCCCCGCAGGGAGGTGGTGTGAATCACCGTCTCCTCCTTGGTGGTGTAGGCGTTCAGTTCGCCCCCGAGATTCTCCAGCCGGCAGTTGATATGGTATGCCTTGCGGTGGGTGGTTCCTTTGAAGAAGGCGTGCTCTAAAAGATGCGCCAATCCTTGTTCGTGCTCCAGTTCGTCGCGACTTTCGGTGTTGACGGTGAGGGCACAATGGGCGACGGCCGATCGCACTTGCCGGTGAATACACCGAATGCCGTTGGGTAGAGTATAGTAGTTCATGGGATTTCGATAGAAGGCGTGGATGGATGATACACTATGGGGTTTATTTAAGATGAGCGGAGGTGGAGAGGTCGGATGCTTCGTGCGTCTATTTCGAGGTGCGCGAGCGTTTGGTCGCAGCCTTCGAAGCCTTTGCAGCGGAGGGGGTCGATTCTTGGCGAGTGTGCGCGGTTTGAGCCAGAAATTGTCCGGTGTAGCTCTGTGCGCATTGCATCAGGTCGGCCGGTGTGCCCTCAAAGACCACGTGCCCGCCTCGATCTCCCGCTTCGGGGCCCAGGTCGATGACCCAGTCGGCGTTGCGGATGACGTCCATGTTGTGCTCGACGATCACCACCGTGTGACCTTTGGATAGAAGGGCATCGAAGGCGTGCAGCAATTTGCGGATGTCGTGAAAATGGAGTCCGGTGGTTGGCTCGTCGAAGACGAAGAGGATCGGGCCCGCGCTGTTCTCCTTGATGAGGAAGGAGGCTAACTTCACGCGTTGATTCTCGCCACCGGAGAGGGTCGAGGAGGATTGGCCTAACTTGACATACCCCAACCCCACCTCTTGCAGCGTCGAGAGCTTCTCGACGATCTTGCGGGTGATGGGGCCGGGGTGTGCCGCAAAGAGGGTGATGGCGTCGTCTACGGTCATCTCCAGTAGGTCGTAGATGGAGTTGCCGTAATATTTCACCTCCAGAATCTCCTCTTTGAAGCGTTTGCCACCGCAGTGTTCGCACACCAACTCCACGTCGGCCATAAATTGCATACCGACTTTGATGACGCCCTCGCCCTGACACTCTTCGCAGCGACCTCCCGCCATGTTGAAGGAGAAATGCGAAGGGGTGAATCCGTTGTGTTTGGCATAGGGTTGTTCGGACAACAGTTTACGGATGTCGTCGTAGGCCTTGAGATAGGTCACGGGGTTGGAGCGGAGCGATTTGCCGATCGGATTTTGATCGATCATCTCCACGCCTTTGAGTTGTTTGAAGTCGCCCTCCAGTCCCTCGAAATCCCCCGGTTTCATGCCGGTTTCGTAGAGGATGCGTCGCAGGGCAGGGTAGAGAATATCCCTCACCAGGGAGGATTTACCACTTCCGCTGACTCCCGTCACACAGGTCATCACCCCCAGCGGAAAGTCGACGCTGATCTCCTTGAGGTTGTTTTCACGGGCTCCCTTGACGCGAATGTAACAGCTGGAGCGCCGAGTGACGGTGGGGGGCTTGATGCGTTCGGCTCCCGTGAGATAACGAGCCGTGAGGCTTTGGGTGCAGTGCAGCAGTTCGGGCAGTGGGCCACAGAAGACTACCTCCCCGCCTTGGTATCCGGCCAAGGGGCCGATGTCGATGATCGTGTCGGCTGCGCGGATGATCTCCTCCTCGTGTTCGACGACGATCACCGTGTTTCCGATGTCGCGTAGTTTCTTCAATACCCCGATCAGGCGATGCGTGTCGCGGGGGTGAAGTCCGATGCTGGGCTCGTCCAAAATGTACATCGACCCCACCAAGCTGCTACCCAAGGAGGTGGCCAAGTTGATGCGTTGGCTCTCCCCTCCCGAGAGGGTGGAGCTGAGACGGTCGAGCGTGAGGTAACCCAATCCCACCTCATTGAGGTATTCCAGACGGTTGCGGATTTCGGTCAGGAGTCGTTCC
>JAQUZZ010000242.1 GCA_028691095.1 Alistipes sp.
ATGCGGAGTGTAAGTGTTTAGAACCTACGGAGTTATCCGCTTAACTAAAAGTAAATGAGGTAGTTACTTAATCGTAACTACCTCATTCTCAGCGGAGAGAGAGGGATTCGAACCCCCGGAACCTCGCAGTTCAACGGTTTTCAAGACCGCCGCGATCGACCACTCTGCCATCTCTCCGGGGACAAATGTAGCGTCTTTTTTTTGCTTTTCCAAATTTGGAGGGGGATTTTGGTGATAGGGTAAATTAACGTAAGGAAGATGTAAGCGTACGAAGTCGAACCCTTATTAAAGCTACGCCTCCCCCTACGGTTAAGGAAGGATTTCAGAGGAGGAGGGGAGGCGAACAATGATGGATGATGGTCTCATTGACGATCTTTTACGGTTAGGGAAGGATTTTAGCGGAGGAGGGGAGGCGAACTCGCGTTATTTTAGGAAGAAGATTTATTTTGTAGGAAACCACCCCTTGGTGTTGTTGGCAATACGTACAAGCATCAACATAACTGGCACTTCGACTAATACGCCTACTACCGTGGCCAAGGCAGCACCCGATTGAAGCCCGAACAAAGCGATTGCAACCGCTACGGCCAATTCAAAGAAGTTGCTTGCGCCGATCATTCCGGCGGGTGCGGCAATGCTGTGCGGTAGGCGCCATGCCTTTGCCCAGCCATATGCAACAAAGAAGATCAGTACGGTTTGAAGAATTAGCGGAAGGGCAATCAGTAGGATGTGTATCGGATTGTTCAAGATGGTCTCTCCTTGAAAGGAGAAGAGAATCACAAGGGTAAGCAGCAGTCCGCCCATGGTGAAATGGTCGAATTTCTTAACGAAGATGTTGTTGAAATACGCAATCCCTTTGCGTTTAACCACCCAGATGCGGGTTAGGACGCCTGCCGACAATGGAATAACGACAAACAGAACCACCGATCCCAGCAACGTATCCCAAGGTATCGCCACCCCTCCCACGCCTAACAGAAACGCGACGATGGGTGCAAAGGCCACAAGAATAATCAAGTCGTTCACAGCCACTTGCACAAGGGTGTAGGCTGCATCACCGTGGGTGAGATAACTCCATACAAAGACCATTGCTGTACAGGGTGCTGCACCTAAAAGTACGGCTCCTGCAAGATATTCGCTTGCCAGATCCGCAGGGATCAGCGCCTTGAAGATCACATAGAAGAAGAGCCCTGCGATCCCGAACATCGTGAACGGCTTTATCATCCAGTTGGTGATGCACGTTACGATGATACCTCGGGGTCTTTTTCCCACGTTCTTCACGCTTTGAAAATCCACTTTGAGCATCATCGGGTAAATCATCAACCATATCAATATGGCGACAGGGATGGATATGTTGGCGTATTCGAATTGGCTCAATGTTTCGGGAATAGCCGGAATGGCTTGTCCCACAGTGATTCCCACAAGGATACATAGGGCGACCCATAGGGTCAGGTATCGTTCAAAAAAACCTATACCTTTTCTCTTTTCCATGGTTGTAAGGTGTTAGATAGTGTCCGAACGGCCGCCTCGTTGAGTCTTTGGGCCTGCCGAACTATTAAATCGGGTTCAAACGATGGTAGAAAGCCGCGTCCCCTTTGATGGGGGCAATGATGGCTGGTGTATAGAATCGATGCTTTCACGATGTTAGATGTTTTTCCACGCAACGAGTGCGGCGTTACCTTGGGAGTGCTGTTTCACCTTCTCGATCCACCCCAATTCGCTTTTGGCCTTGGCTTGCAGGAAGGGATTTTGGGTGTGAGTCATTGCCAAGCAAGCATTGATGATCCACCATTTGTTGTGAATGCCCGCCCGTCTTAAATCGGCTTGGAGTCGCTCCGCCTCAAATACCGGAGTGGCTTCGGGTAGCGTGACGATGACCACCTCTGTTTCTGCGGGATTTCTGAGCCGTGGCAGCAGTTTGGCTACCGCACCCGACACCTCACCTTGTGTCCGCTCTACCTCTTTGTGGTAGCTCTGTGTGGCATCCAGCAAGAGTAGGGTATGGCCTGTGGGGGCTGTGTCAATGACCACCACCTCGTGGTCGGCCTTATCCACAATATCGGCGAAGGCTTTGAATACCGCAATCTCTTGGGTACAGGGAGAGCGCAGATCCTCTTCGATATACTCCATATCCGATGCCGACATAGCGTTGGCATACGCTTTCGCACGCACCTCATTCTTGTAGGCCTCCAACACTACGGATTCATCAATGCGACTGATCTCCAATCCGGCGCGAACGGCCAAATCATAGTTGAGGTGATTGGCCGGGTCGGTGGTCGTGAGGTGAACTTTTTTACCCAGAGCGTGTAGCTTCAGCGCAATGTGGGTGGCCATGGTTGTTTTGCCGACCCCGCCTTTGCCCATTGTAAATACGACCCGTTTACCGGAAGTGAAGAGATCTTGCACCAGATCGTCGATGCCCTTCTCTGCGGTTAAGGGGGTGTAGTTCACATTGGCTTCCAGGTGATCTTCCGACAACAGACGTCGGATATTGGCGATGCTGGACAAGTTGTAGGAACGTAACGGAACGCGATAGGCGGGATAGTGCTGCAAGGATTCCGGCATCGAAGCGAGTGCCGATTGCTGACGTTCCGCGATCTGTGTGGAGACGGTGTCGCCACGATCTGTATGTTCCAACACGCCATTGATAATAAGCACCTGATTCTTGATGCCCAGCGATTCCAATTCGTGAGACGAGCGAGCCGCCTCTTTGAGGGGAGCCTCCTCCGGACGACTCACCAAGACCAAACGGGTGGCACGACCCTCGGCAAGGGTGGCAACCGCTTTCTTGTAAATCTCTTTTCGCGCCTCTAATCCCGACAACTGTCCCAAACACGAAGCCCCATGGGTGCTCTCGCTGATGAAGGTACTCCAGGCGGAGGGCAGTTGCAACATACGCAGCGTATGTCCCGTGGGTGCGGTGTCGAAAAGGATATGGTCGTACTCCTGTTGTTTCGTTGCGTCGGTAATGAAATCCGAAAATTCATTGAATGCGGCAATCTCAACCGTACAAGAACCGGAGAGTTGCTCTTCCATATTCTGAATTACACTTGCGGGTAGTTTGCCACGAAACGGGGCGATTACGCTTTCGCGATATGCGGCTGCCGCCTGTTCGGGGTTGAGGTTTACAACGGTCAATCC
>JAQUZZ010000243.1 GCA_028691095.1 Alistipes sp.
GATCGAATCAAAATAGATGCTGTCACCACGATGGATCTCATAGGTCTCCTCTCCGTAATGCAGGATGGCGTCGCCCTCCAGCACATAGATAAACTCCTCACCCTCATGGTGTGAGAGAGCCGATTTATCGGCCGGATCGACATATTCCACGTTGATCATAAACGGTTCCATGTTCCGATCCGTCTTATTCTCAGCCAATGCTCTATACTTCAGATGTTCGTTATCCGGGCTCCCTGCGCGCGACAGATGGACTGCAAGTTGCGGAGTCTGTTGTGTCCGCACGTTCACCGTCGGTTCGGGCGACTCCATGCCGTCCAAGAAGGTTCCGAGACGGATGCCCAAAGAGCGCGACAATTTCACCAACATAGCCAACGAAGGCGAAATTTGACCTTTTTCAATCAGTTCGATCTGAGAGAGTTGAACCCCAGACTGAGCTGCCAAATCCTCCATCGAAAGATTGCTATCTTCACGGAGACGTTTGAGTTTGTAACCTATATTCTCAGTCATAACACCAAATTTTCTGGATTAACGACCGAAAGTAACCCCCTTTTTTCATCGATCCCAAATAATAATTTTGGGAAATTACGAAACCCAAATCCGATATTCGCATCCCCAAAATCGGACAAGGAGCCCGACACAATGCGTTCCAGCAAGGTTTTCGCCAAAATAAACCGCAAAAAAACGCCAAGGATTCTCAGGGTTTCCAATCCGCTGCAAACCGCGAAGATCATCGCACCCTTCCGCTTCTCAATCCTCCCCCAACAGGTGGGGGGGGCGTAAACAACTCACCCACGCTACCTCTTCGGGGTAACGTGGGTGAAGGGTGATTGTATGGGCTACCTTGGCAACCTCTGGTTCGATGCTCCGAAGCCCAACCCTCAGGGGAGGGACTCGTCGCATAGCGGTCTCACGACCTATTTATCGGATTTATCGGACGGCATAGTTTTGAGCGACAACTCCTGCAACTGTGCCTCCGAGATCGAAGAGGGAGAATCGGCCATCATATCCCGTCCCGCATTGTTCTTCGGGAAGGCGATATAGTCCCGAATCGAGTCGGCACCCCCGAACAGGGCACACCAGCGATCCATTCCGAAGGCCAGTCCCCCGTGAGGAGGAGCTCCGTAACGGAAGGCGTTCATCAGGAATCCGAACTGTTTCTGTGCATCTTCGGCTGTAAATCCCAGCACCTTGAACATCTTCTGCTGCAACTGAGCGTCGAAGATTCGGATGGAACCGCCTCCGACCTCCACGCCATTGACCACAAAGTCATAGGCATTGGCTCTCACCTTGCCCGGATCGGTATCGAACAGCTCCAGGTCTTCGAGACACGGTGAGGTGAAGGGGTGGTGCATCGCATAGAAACGCTGTGTCTCCTCGTCCCACTCCAACAACGGGAAATCGACCACCCACAGCGGTGCAAAGGTGTCGTGCGGTCTGAGACCCAAGCGATTTCCCAACTCCAGACGCAGCTCATTGAGTGCGGTCAAGGTCTTCATCCGTGCTCCGCTGAGCAGCAGCAGCAGATCGCCCTCCTTGGCTCCGCACAACGAAGCCCACGAAGATAGATCTTCGGGCGTATAGAATTTATCGACACTCGATTTATACCCTCCGTTGGCCTCACAACGCACGTAGACCATGCCTTTGGCTCCCACTTGAGGACGTTTCACAAACTCGGTCAACTCATCCAACTGTTTGCGGGTATAACCGGCACACCCCTCCACGCAGATTGCTCCGACATACTCTGCCGAATCGAAGACCCCGAATCCTTTGCCTTGGACGGCAGAGGTCAGGTCGTTGAAGGTCATCCCAAAGCGAATATCGGGTTTATCCGAACCATATTTGGCCATTGCCTCCTGCCAAGTAATCCGAGGAAAGGAGTGCTCGAACTGGAGACCCAAGATGCGTTGGAAAAGACGTTTTGCCAATCCCTCGAAGACCTGCAATACATCCTCACGCTCCACAAACGACATTTCACAGTCGATCTGTGTGAACTCCGGTTGCCGATCGGCACGCAGATCCTCGTCGCGGAAGCAACGTACAATCTGGAAGTAGCGGTCGAATCCGGAGACCATCAACAACTGTTTGAAGGTCTGAGGCGACTGAGGCAGGGCATAAAATTCGCCCGGGTTCATCCGCGAGGGAACCACAAAGTCACGAGCGCCCTCCGGGGTTGATTTAATCAGATAGGGCGTCTCGATCTCCAAGAATCCATGTTCATCCAGATAATTCCGCACCTCGTGGGCCATCCGGTGACGCAACTGCATGGCCTCCTGAAGCGGTTTGCGTCGCAAATCCAGAAAACGATACTTCATGCGCAGGTCGTCGCCGCCGTCGCTATGCTCCTCGATGGTAAAGGGAGGCAGCTCCGATCGGTTGAGAATCTGCAACTGGGTCAGTGCCACCTCAATCTCGCCGGTCGGGATTTTGGTATTCTTCGCAGCGCGGGGGATCACCGTGCCGGTCGCCTGAATCACATATTCGCGTCCCAACTGTGCGGCAATCTCCCGCACGCTGGAGTCCGACTGCTCCTCGATCACCAACTGGGTAATGCCATAGCGATCGCGGAGGTCAATAAAAGTCATGGCACCCAAGTTTCGCACCTTCTGTACCCAACCCGATAGGGTCACGGTCTGATTCTGATGCTCAATGCGGAGTTCTCCGCAGGTATGAGTTCTGTACATTCCCTATTTTTTGTATTTTTGTTTCGTCCTAATGCTCCGGTCTCTTGACTTCAGCAGCTTCCAAGCGGGGCATAACTTTCACAAATTAGGCTTCAAAGGTATAAAAAATAATCACGACAGATGCAAAACGGAGATGAATTTTTCATGAGGCAGGCCCTCGCAGAGGCCGCCAAAGCCGAAGCACAAGGTGAGGTTCCGATCGGAGCCGTCGTCGTGTGCGGCGATCGCATCGTGGGACGCGGTCACAATCTGACCGAAACACTCTCCGACGCCACCGCCCATGCCGAAATGCAGGCACTCACCGCTGCAGCGGGTTCTGTGGGGGGCAAATACCTCCTCGACTGTCGGCTCTATGTCACCGTCGAGCCGTGTGTAATGTGTGCCGGAGCCTGCTTCTGGAGTCAGATCGGAGAGGTGATCTACGGCACCGAGGATCCCAAACGCGGCTC
>JAQUZZ010000244.1 GCA_028691095.1 Alistipes sp.
ATGACTTCCGAAGATTAGCAAAGGATTATGAACGAAAGGTGGTGTGTTCGGAAAATATGATATACTTGGCTTTTATTTCACTGATGCTAAAATGGTTATAAATGATATTTTTAAACAGACTCTTAGCCTCGATCAGATCCTGTTCAATCTGTTTGCGCTCATTGATCCGCATATAAGCTCCCACCAATAGGGTCGGCACGCCAGACTCATCGCGGGCTCCCACCATTGCAAAGGCTTCACCCCACCCCTCATATCCATAATATCCTTTGATTCGGAACTCTTCCCGTATCTTATTCACCTTCCCCTCGGTCAATTCCTCGATGGATTTCTGCACTTTGCAACGATCCTCTGAATAAATATGATCCAACAACTCTGCATCAACCCACACAATATGAGAACTTCCGGTGTAGTCTGCTGGAGCAATATAGGAAAAATCAAAGTCGACCCGATGATTCAAGAGATCGACGGTGTAAGGGATCAATTTAATCGAACGCAACACCATCACGTACCGATTGTTAATCTCACTCAAAATCTTTTTCCCTTGCTGTACCTCGGTAATATCAACGGCTGAACTGACCAGCCAATTTTGACCATGCGGAGAGTAAACCAGTTTCTTATGTACTAACAAAGCGAGTTCCCGATCCGGCTGCTGCATTGAGACGATGCGCGTAGCACCCCCCTCCTGCAAGGTTTGCAAATCCATTTTTCCCAACTCGACGGCATAAGGAAGTTCACCCCCTATCACGTGGCCAAATTTCTCGCCAAACAGACGGATATGTGCCTTATTCTGAAGTTGATACTGCCCCGACACCGCATCCTTCACGCTGATCGGAATCGGGATATTGTCCAAAACAGAGTTTAGGAATTGGCGATAGTGCTCATTCTTTTGGCGTTCATAGTCGATCTCGGTGATATTCTGAATGAACGCAATGATGCACTGCGGATCGAAATAGAGCATTCGCACCGAGAGGCAATACTGCTCATTCCCCTCCCGATCGTGAATCCGATGCAAGAAATGATAGGAGGTACGCGTATCGATCACCATCCGAATGTACGAGAGGTGTTCGTTAAACTCCGTATCCGTATCAATAAATCGGCGGATGGAGGTTCCGACCACCGACTCGTTATCGGCAAACAAACTGTGATCTGCCGGATGGTTGAGCACCTGTTCAAACACGCCCTCGCGATTAATCAGGCAGACCGGCTCATAAATCGAGTCGATGATGCGCTGATTGAGCAATTGCAACGACGCCAATTTCTCCTCGGCCTGTGCAACGCGCGAACGATCGACACAGAAGAGCTCCACGCCGCTCTGTTCGCTGACAAAAGGAATCAAGTCGTAATGACACAACGCTCCGCTCTGGGGATGGGTAAACGAGATTCTTGTGATCTCCTTGTGTATTCCCGCCGAGATCAACCAATCCAAAGGATACCCCTCTTTTATGAGCTCCCGCACGCGCTTGCCCAGCACCTGTTCGCGTTTGCATCGGAAGGTATCCTCAAAAGCGCGATTCACACTCGCCACCACCGCATCCACCACCTCGCCGTACTCATCGTGCAGAATCTCCTTGCGTACATAGAGCAGCGGCATATTATCCACCAAGCGGATGTAACGTTGTGCATATTTGCGCGCCCGACGTCTGATCCGAACCAAAGAGAACATCGCCACGAATCCCACAAAGATGAAGACTCCCACACTCCACAACGCAGCTTTATAGCGCTCATAGAACGAGAGCGGAGCCATATAGAGAACCGCGTCTTGCGGATACCGTACAGGATCTATATGCAATCGTTGCAGATTGGCACAATTCAGATAGGGATGAGCCAATCCCTCCATCGACACAGGGATCTCCGAAGCCGGAACGTGATTCAACAACTTCCGCAGGATCTCCACCACTCTCTCTCCGATGGTGGGGTAATCGACATAGTATCCTCCGGACATCAAACCCAAAGAGGCATCCAGATCCAACAGCGTAAATACGGGGGTCTGAGCGAAGCCGCTAATCACCTTCCGAATGTTATCAACAAGATAGCTATTGGTCTGATTTTGGACGTGCATATACCATGAGAAGTAGAGCACGCCCACCGAATCGTCGTAGCTGGCGAGTTTCTGCAACAGATCGACGGTCGAATACTTCTCGGTGGTCAACTGCTCCAAGACCAGCGAGGGGAACTCCTCGCTACAAATGCGACGAATCCGTTCGCGAAGCACCTCACTAATGTAACGATTGTCGGAGATAAAGGCCAACTTGTGCATCTTGGGCATCAACCGCATCATCAAGCGCAACGTTTCACGAACATAGTAGGGGTATTTGACCACCGCTACGTTTAAGCCTTGATTGAATTCATAGATCGGCATGCTGTTCTCGGGAGTCAATGCCGTTTTCGCCAATAGATCCTCTATTTTTCGCGGAATAATCTCCTGAGAGAAACCCAACACCACCGGCACTCCCTTCCACTCCTGTCGAAACAAAGGGGCACACGCAATCCATCCCGGATCGCCAATAAAGACGACGGTGCGCGGAGGATGGGGATAGGTCGCCAGAAGGCGTTGCTGCAACGAGTCGATCTGAGCCTCCGTATGAAGCGTCGGAATCAGCAGTTCATCGAATTTCACCTTCAGCCCTTCGGGCTCAAACGCTGTGCGTATAGGCTCACAGAATCGCTTCCACGGATCGTCAAAGGAGATAGAACTTAAGACCAACAGATAATCCTCTTCCTTCCATTGTGTTGTAGCCCACACCTCTCCCACATTACACCCCAACAGAAGTAACAAACAAACCTTTTTGAATAGTCTCATATGCCGCTGTATCTAAGTAACGCAACGCTCTTCTACCGTCACCTTCATTGCGTTTATTTTATCGCTTATAGACAAAATTAATCATAAATACAACAATTTCCTATATTTTACAACCGTTATTTACGCTTTTTAACAAAATATTTCACTGTGCTCTTCGATCTCGTCTCGCCACACAGCGTCTCGCACCATACAATTAAAAAATTTAGAGTCTGTTTAAAAATATTTGGTTTACAATACTGATCATCAGTTGTTTAATTGGATTTAATTTTGTATCTTTATGTTTACCAATACATTAAGATATTGAAAAACTTTCCGACCAACCTCAC
>JAQUZZ010000245.1 GCA_028691095.1 Alistipes sp.
CGCTATTTGTTGGCAATTAAACTTCTGTATATCAAGCATATACCGTGACGGAAGAGCTCAATCCTTCTTCGGGATTACTTGAAGCCGTCTCAAAGCGTGCACTCCCCGTATCGAAAGATGCAATCCGCCACAACGTATCCAAAAACCGACCCCCACAACCTTGAAGATCGCAAACGGAGATCGCCTCTTCGAGCGCATTGAGGAAGCGAATTTCGACAAAAATCGGCAACTTCCCAAAACACGACTTCAAAAAAGGATAAAAACAGCCCGAAATCCCTACTATTTTTCGTTTCTTTGCACATTCATTCAAGAATATGAAATTTCAGGCTCGATTTTCGACCTATCGAAGATTGCACGCCCTATCCACGATCTACTCTGAATCATGAAACGCGACGACATCAAAATATCCGATTACGACTATGACCTGCCCGAAGCGCGCATCGCGAAGTTTCCGTTAGCTCAACGCGACCGCTCCAAATTGTTGCTCTATCGAGCAGGACACCCCGAGGCTCATTGTTTTCACGACCTCGACCAATACCTCCCCGAAGGATCGCTGTTGGTCTTCAATAACACCAAGGTGATTCGGGCGCGCTTGGTCTTCTACAAGGAGAGCGGAGCCCGCATCGAGATCTTCTGTCTCGAACCGGCCGAACCGGCGGACTATGAACGCGCATTTGCCGTGGAGCACTCCTGCACCTGGCACTGCATCGTGGGAAACCTCAAAAAATGGAAGGAGGGTGCACTCACCATTCGCTTCGAGGAGGAGGGGCAACCCTACACGTTGACCGCCGAACGCCTGACTCAGGAGGGCAAGGAGCTGTTGATTCGTTTTCGTTGGGACGCACCCAAAAGTTTCGGACAACTCTTGGAGACCCTGGGTCGCATTCCGATTCCTCCCTATCTGCGTCGGGAGAGCGAGGAGGTGGACAACACGCGTTATCAAACGGTCTACTCCAAATTCGAGGGGTCGGTGGCTGCACCGACAGCCGGACTCCATTTCACGCCTGAGATTCTCGAACGCTTGCGACAGGCAGGCCACCCGATGGAGGAGGTCACCTTGCACGTGGGAGCCGGCACGTTTCTGCCGGTCAAGAGCGACCGCGTCACCGAGCATGCCATGCACACCGAGCACTTCGAGATTCATGCCGACACCCTGCGCAACCTCATCCGTTATGCCGGCCGCGTCACCGCTGTGGGAACCACCAGTGTGCGCACCTTGGAGTCGCTTACAGCCTTGGGATACCGCACGCTGCAACACGGAGATCCCGATGCCGATCGTCCCGTAGGACAATGGGAGATCTACGACCTCCCCGACACCCTCTCCGGCGTCGAAACCCTGGAGGCCTTGGCCACGTGGATGGCACAAAACGGACGTTCGACCCTCAAAACCGCAACCCGCATCATGATTATGCCCGGCTATCGCTTTCGGGTGGTCAATGCGTTGATTACAAACTTCCACCAACCCAAGAGCACGCTTCTGCTGCTGGTCTCGGCGCTGATCGGGGAGTCGTGGCGCGAAGTCTACCGCTTCGCCTTGGAGCATGACTTTCGTTTCCTGAGTTACGGCGACAGCTCGCTGCTGATTCCCGATAAGTAACACCCCAAGAGGCACACACGCTGCTCCGGTTGCAGTAGGGGACGCCAAACATAAGGCTGCACACACTGAGCCGATCACTATCCTTTGAAACAAGCTACAAAGCCACACCTTACTATTTGTACGTTCAACGTTATGGCAGATTATCAAGTGACCGATTGGTTGCCCACCTCCCTCAAGGAGGTTCGCGCCCGAGGATGGGAAGAGCTGGATGTCATCCTCTTTTCGGGGGATGCCTATGTGGATCACCCCTCTTTCGGTGCCGCCGTCATCGGCCGCCTGCTGGAAGCCGAAGGGCTCCGTGTGGCGATCGTGCCGCAACCCAACTGGCGCGACGACCTCCGCGATTTCCGTAAATTGGGGAAACCCCGTCTGTTTTTCGGGGTCTCGGCCGGCAGCATGGACTCGATGGTCAACCACTATACGGCCCACAAACGACTCCGCAGCGACGACGCGTACACCCCGGGAGGCAAGGCCGGCTTCCGACCCGACCATGCCGTCACCTGCTACACGCGCATTCTCAAGCAACTCTTTCCTCAGACGCCCGTGGTCATCGGGGGAATCGAGGCCTCGCTGCGTCGTATGACCCACTACGACTACTGGGGCGATCGGCTGATGCCCTCCATCTTGGTTGACAGCGGAGCCGATCTGCTGACCTACGGCATGGGCGACCGCGTCATCCGCGAACTTGCCCACGCTATGCACAACGGATTCAACACCAAACTACTGCATCGCATTCCCCAAATTGCCTACCTCACCGACTCAAAGGGGATCGAACGGCTGTCGGAACCCCTGATGCTCCACAGCTACGAAACTTGCTGCAACGCGCCGAAGGCCTTTGGCGAAAACTTCGTGCAGATCGAGACCGAATCGAACCGTATGGAGGCGCACACGCTGGTCGAACCGGTTGGCGACCAATTCACCGTGGTCAACCCGCCCTATCCGCGACTCACCTCCGAGGAGCTGGATCACAGCTTTGCCCTACCCTACACCCGACTTCCCCACCCCCGCTATCGGGACAAGGGGGAGATTCCGGCCTATGAAATGATTAAATATTCGGTGAATCTTCACCGAGGATGCTTCGGGGGATGCAGCTTCTGCACCATCTCGGCACACCAAGGAAAGTTCATCTCCAGCCGGAGCGAAGCCTCCATACTGCATGAAGTGGAGCAAATCACCCGTATGCCCGGATTTCGGGGCAACCTCTCGGATCTGGGAGGCCCTTCGGCTAATATGTATCGTATGGGAGGGCGGGATGAGTCGCTCTGCCGGAAGTGCAGCCGTCCGTCGTGTCTGCACCCGCGTCCCTGTCGCAACCTCAACAACGATCATCGTCCCCTGATTGACCTCTACCGGAAGGTGACGGCACTGCCCGGCATCAAACACGCCTATCTCTGCAGTGGCATCCGTTACGATCTGTTTGAACCGGACTGGGGACGCTATCTCAGGGAAGTGATCCTCCATCACGTCTCGGGCCGACTGAAAGTGGCTCCGGAACACACCTACGAGGAGGTGCTCCGACC
>JAQUZZ010000246.1 GCA_028691095.1 Alistipes sp.
CAATAATGCTTCGTCGTATTCTTCACAAAGGGGGTCGTGGGTACCTCGGTATCGGTCACCCGCATACGCCACACACTGGTACTCAGATAGTAGACCGTATCTTGCGTGCCATTGATGGCGATCTCGGAACCCGAATCGCCCAAATTAAACTTCCAAACCTTCTCCACCTTGCGGGTTGCTGCGTCGATCCGGTAGATTGCCGGAGCTTCATAGCCGAAGGGACTCCCCTGATAACCCCCATCGGTGATCGTCCAGATCTTGTTGAACTTGTCGATCACCAACGACGTGGGCTGAATGCCCACCTTGATCTGATCGACCACCTTGTCGGTACGCGTATCGATCACCAGAATCTTGTCGTCATACGACCAGCAGTTGGTAAAGAGATAATCGCCCCACTGCACCATGCGTTCGGTCGAAGGTTGGGTTACCCTCCACCTTGACATCGATTTTTTTGATTTTTTCCAGGGTTTTGGGGTTGAAGACCGTGATGTTATAATCCATCAGGTCGGTGACATAGGCCTTCTCGTCGCTCACAAAATGGATGTATCGCGGCGAGGTTAGCCCCGTAATCTTACCGACGTATTTGAACGTGTTGACATTGATTACAAAGATTGCCCCCGAATTATTCACCACGATGTAACCCAAGCTATCCCGAATGACCATCGACTGCGCTGCGTCGCCCAACTTAAAACCGTTGGTGCGGAAAAACACCTCCTGCTCCACCGTCTTGGTTCCCAAGTCGTAATAAGACAACGAGGCATTGCCGGCTGTCACATTTCCCTCGTTCGAGATAAAGAGTCCTTGCGAATTTTGAGGAACCGGAACGGGATCCGGCTTCGCAGGTTCTGATTTCATACATCCGCTTAGGGAGGCTATGACCCAACACCCATAGAGGGTGCGGAGAATCCATGATTTTGGTTGTTTCATCGTACGCTGTTTTTAGATGATGCCCACAGCGCACAGGCGCGCATACTCAGATCTCGATGCTCTGCCTCAGATTCGGAAGAAGAGTAGTACCGACCCATACACCGTAGGTTGTAACTATTGTTCGTATGGCAGGTCTTCTGACTCATCTCTCTTGCGGCGGAGCCTTCCCAACACTTTTTGTGTCAGTGGCATAGAGTCCGTCACACTTCAGCATTTCGCCCCAAGGCGTCATCTGAACCAAGATTCACAGCAGCGGTAACTGTCGCCGATTCGCACGGCATTCCCTCTTCATCCTCCATTCGAGATCCACGCGCGCCATGTCTCTCTCCTTTCGGAAACCATTGAGTGCAAATGTAGAATATAATTTCCAAACAGACAACCCCACCGTGCAATTTCCGCGCTCTTTCGAGGCAAAACCTTGCATCGGGGGGTCGCCCGTGGAGATAAAAAAAGAGAGAGGTCGAACCATGGAAGTCGACCTCTCTCACAAACACACGCTACGAAAACTGTACAACAAAATTATTTTTGAATCTACGCACACCGTGCGCTTTACCTACTTTGAGTTCATCTACCCTTTCACGAGATGGAATCGCTCAATCGTTCTCCAGCGTGTCGAGTCGTTTTACTTGTTGACGGTAATCACCGCATCATAGCTCTTCACTTTACCGAAGCGATCGGTTACGGAGATCTTCAACGCAACATCGGCTTTCGCAGCCACCATCACAGCAGCATTGTCGGTCGTAGCGATATTGAAGTCGTTGCCGTTCGAGGTGATATTGATCAACTTCGCATTGGGATCGTTGTCTGCAACCTTTACACTCACCGCTGCAATACGATCATTGCGATCCGCTGCAAATGCTTTCAGATCCTTCGTGTAATAATCCAGCACGCTGTATCCGGTAGAGATATTCACGCTATTACCGGTAACTCCGTGTTTGATCGAGAGGGCTTTCAGTGCCTTGATCGAACCATCCTGAACGGTACTACGCGGAGTAACAACAATCGTCTCCACAAAGAGTGTAACACTTGCATTTCCATACGGACGATAGTAGAGATCCAAACTGTAAGCGTGACCGATTGTGGTGCTGTTGATCTTCACCGTTTCGTCTCCATCCAACGGAGAGGTCAGATCCTTATTCTTGGTAGGGTCAAACTTAAACCAGTATCCCGATGTAGGCATCTTGGCGTAAGCCTTGCTCAAAGCATAGGTCAAAGCAGCAGAAGCACTATTATAGTCCAAACCATACACCTCCAACTTATTGCCATCAAACAGAGCAGGAATATGAGTGAAGGCAGGCAGAGCGGGATTGGTGATCGTCAACTGAGCCTCTGCACCAATGGCATCATCGTAAGAGCGGCTATCATCATAGCTAAACTTAAGCGTAAACTTACCAGCCGGGCATTGCGTCTCATCGAAGGTGAGTTGGATCGACTTCATGGCCTTGTTGTCGGTCGTCACTTTCTCGTCTTTGTCCACTAATTCAGCCTTAATTCCGTTTACGGGCATTCCATTCTCATCCAGCACCTCAGCCTTTACATTCACAGCCCATTTCTGCCACAATGCCGTCTTGTCGTTGTCGTTGTCGTTGTCTTTGGATTTTAACGATTCGAAGAATTCACCCAAGGATTTCAGCATGGTTTTATTTGACGCATCCAGCTTATGAGATACTGCTTCCATCTCCACGGGTTTCGAGGTCGGATTCTGAATGTAAGTATAGAATTTAACAGTAATTGGCTGATCATAGAGGTTTCCTGCAAGATCCAACATCTTTACCTTAAAGGTCACCCACCTATCACTTAGATTCTTGGTCGTAGCACTGTTATCTACGGTCGTGAGTGTCGCGTTGTTATACACGAGATCGGACTCTTTTTTGCCATTCAAGAAATCGGAAGAGTACTCGGGGGTCATGGTGCTCTTGATGTTCATGCAACTCTTGTAATCCACACCACTCTCCAAACCGCTCACGTAGGTCAACTCGGCACGATAGATATGGTTGCTATACTGTACTGTACCACAATACATCAAACAGTTTTTCGAATCCACCGGAGCTGCTTTGCTACTATATAGTCGACCCTTAAAAAGCCACTCCACTCTGAAGTAAACAATTCCAAGGTTTTTCCCTGCTATAAACACTCCATCTACAAATAAGCCACAAAAGAACCCTCATGGCTCTTTTGAAGTTGTAT
>JAQUZZ010000247.1 GCA_028691095.1 Alistipes sp.
AACCCCCTCCCAACCTCCCCCACACCGTTGGGGGAGGAGCTTTTCAGCGGTGTTTTACGAATGGAAACCGTTGCATTGCAAGTCCGTAGAACTCCCGTTAACGGCTTTTGCAAAAGACTTCGAGTCTTCGATCAATTAAAAAACCGCCCGATCCGCGAAATGGCAGACGGCAGGGCAAACACCACCACCCGATCATAGGCATTGATCTCCGTGCTGCCCACGGCAATAAAGGCCTTGTCGCCTCGCACCACCCCGCCGATCATGGCATCGCGCGGAAAATCAAGCTCTTTGATCCGACTTTTTGTCGCCGGTGAGTTGGGCTTCACGATAAACTCCAGTACCTCCGCGTCACAACCGGTCAAACACTTGATGGCCTGCACGTCGGTACTCATGGTGAAGCGGAAGATGTTGCTGGCCATAATCAACTTTTTGTTGATGATCGTATCAATACCCATGCTCTCGGCCAGATTGATGTAGTTGAGATTCTCGACCTCTGCAATCACCTTCTTGACCCCCAATCGCTTGGCCAACATCGCTGCCAAGATATTGGTCTCCGCACGCCCGGTGACGGCCAGAAAGGCATCCATGTTGCTCAACCCCTCCTCGACCATGGCGTCGGTGTTTCGCCCATCCTCATTGATAATCAGGGTCTGATCCAACGATTCGGCCAATTTATACGCCTTCTCGGCCGTATAATCCACCAGTTTGATGTTTACCTCTTCCTGAAGTTGTGTGGCCACCTGAACCCCGATGCGGCTTCCCCCCAAGATCATCATGTTCTTGATGTCGATATTGGTTTTTCCGGAGAAAGCCATCACATCGCGTTCGGCATGCTGGTTGGCAATCACGTAGATATTATCTCCCTCCTTGAATTGATCGCTTCCCCGAGGAATCAAAGTCTCGCCACCGCGTGAGATGGCAACGGTGCGATAGGGCAACTGGTCGCGGCTGTCGGTCACCTCAAGCAGGGTTTTGTCGATCAGGGGCGAAGAGGCGTCGATCTTGAAGACCACCAACGAGAGTTTGCCTCCCGAAAAATCGACATACTCCGTCGTGCTGGTATGACCCAACAGATTGATGACCTCCTGAGCCGCCACCTTCTCGGGGTAGAAGAGATAGTCGATCCCCATATTGATAAAGATCTCCTTGTTGTTCGGTTCGAGGTATTCGTTATTGTCGATGCGGGCAATGGACTTGCGCGCACCCAACTGCTTGGCCAACATCGCCGAAACAATATTGGAGGTCTCCTCCGGCATCACGGCAATGTAGAGATCGGCTTTGCGCACGGCCGCCTTGCGCAGGACGGCAAAGTTGGTGCATTCGCCCTCCAACACAATGACATCGGCCATACCGGCAATCGACTCCAATCGTTTGGGGTCGTTATCCACCACCGTGATCTCGTGGTATTCGCTACTGAGCATCTTTGCCAGGTGGCTTCCCACCTCTCCGGCGCCAGCAATTACTATTTTCATTCCGTACAGTTTAAGCACGTGGTGCTTTATTTGCAACAAAGATAGAATTTTCCGTATAAAATTGTTATTTTTACCCGGGAAAGCACAAATCGCACGCCAGTACACCTCACTCTGGCCTGCATTGTGCAGCACCCAGCAGCGTATGAGGTCGGTTTCACACACCCCCGAAACGCTCCATCCATTCAGACGCTCGTTTCTAAAAACCCAGATTATGTCATCCGGACTTTTGATCTTTCTGATTACCTTAGGGGTCGTAGCTTTTTTCTTCTTGGGGATGTCGCTCACCCTAATCTTCAAGGGGCATCATATCGAGTCGGAGATCGGGGAGAATCCGCACATGAAAGAACGGGGAATCCGGTGCACCTCACAGCAGATCCGCGACGAAGAGCGCGCCTTGCGAGGCGAAGATGGCTCGACTACAACGTGTGAGCAGGGGAGTTGCTCATCCTGTTCGGCTCACGCCTGCGACACCGAGAAAAAGAGCCCTCCCGCGGAGTCCGCACCCCATTAACCTACGTTCGCTGCGTGGCAGTGGGCATCTTGTCGCTGCGTCACGCGCCCCCTATCCCAACCCGCTAAACTACGCTTTCAACCCATTCAATCCGGAATCACACGCTTAGCCCATGAAAATATCGGTTGTCATCAATACCTTCAACTCAGAACGTTTTTTGGAGGAGTGCCTCCGGTCGGTGCAGCAATTCGACGAAATTGTCGTATGCGATATGCACAGCACCGATCAAACCATAGCCATAGCCCAGCGCTACGGCTGTCGGATCGTCTATCACGCACACACGGGCATCGTTGAGCCGGCACGCAACTATGCGATAGCCCAAGCCGCGCACGAGTGGGTCTTGGTGCTCGATTCCGACGAAGTGGTTCCCGACGCACTGCGCAACTACCTCTACCGCTTCGTAGCGCAAGCCGAAACACAAGGCTATGCCGCGCTCAAAATGGCCCGCAAGAACTACTTCTTCGGTCGCTTCATGCACGGCGACTACCCCGACTATATCATTCGCCTGATCCGCAAATCGAAGTGCAACTGGCCTGCCACCATTCATGCCCGACCTCAGATCGAGGGACGGATCTTCACCATTGCACAACGGCGTAAAGAGTTGGCACTGGAACACCTGGCCAATGAGAGCCTCTCCTCGCGGATCGCCAAAATCAACCTCTATGCCGACAAAGAGTTGGTGCGTCGTCAGGGAGCACACTTCTCGATCGCTGCGGCTTTTTTCAAGTGCGGATGGCGTTTCCTTCGTTTCTATCTGATCAAGGGGGGGTGGCGTGACGGACGTGCCGGCTTCACCTACGCCATGCTCAATGCGTGCTACAAGTTTACCACCATCGCCAAGGTCTGGGAACACGACGCAAACAGTCGTTCCCCCGAGGCTTCGCAATAAGAAACAGCCTCAGGGCGTTGGGAAGCGACTCCTCCGACTCTCTCTTCCGATTGCTCGGTTTGGAGAATCGGCACTTTTTCGTTACCTTTGGTATTCGCTGCGAGGTATGCACCGACTCGTGGTGTACCGAAAAGAGACCAACCCGTCAAAAGATAGACGTCGGATACGAAATTCGGAATTTCGGAGGGGTTGTGGATCGGGGGGGGTACCTCGCTTGGATCCACGACAACGACAAGGTGCA
>JAQUZZ010000248.1 GCA_028691095.1 Alistipes sp.
CGGCACACTCCCTAAAGTTTGCCACCACGCTGCAACAAGCCCAAGGGGGCGCACCTCCGATTCTCCTGCGCATCGAGACCGAAGCCGGTCATGGTTTGGGAAAACCCACGGCCAAACGCATCGACGGACAAACCGATCAGATGGCCTTTATGATGTGGAATATGGGTCTCAAGGCGTAGAAACGACACCCTGAAAAACACGCCTCTCCCCAAGTGCGGGAAAGGCGTGCAATGATCGAATTTTCAAGAATATCGAAATCTTAACGGGATGGTTTAGATGCGGCATGTCGTTGCAAGAGGTCATCGTAGAGCTTCTGAAAGTTCTCGGTCATGGCCTCCCAGGTAAAGCGCTGTTTATACGAACGGATCCGCTCCCTAAAACGAGGCTCCCATCCTTCGGCATCATAGCGTGCAACCGCCTCGGCAATCGCCTCAGCTCGTGGCTCGGTGACAAACCCCACCTCTCCATCGGGCACAATCTCGCGTAACCCTCCGACATCGGTGACCACCATCGGTACATCAAAGTAGTAGGCCACCTGCGTGATGCCGCTCTGGGTGGCCGTGCGATAGGGTTGCACCACCAAGTCGGCCGCCGAGAAGAAATAACGCACCTCGTTGTCGGCAATGAAATAGTCGAACAACTGCAACCGATCGGCAATCCCCAGACGGCGAATCTGCTCCTCATACCGCTCCTTACCGCTATAATACTCTCCGGCTATCAGGAGTTTGCGCCCCTGCAATTTTCCCTGCTTGAGGAGCAGAGCCCAGGCATCGAGCAACAGATCCAGCCCCTTATAATCGCGGACAAAACCGAAAAAGAGCGCATACCGCAACGTCGGATCGAGATTGAGATGGGCACAAGCCTCCTCATGCGACACCGCCTCCCCGTAGTGGGTAAACATGGGGTGAGGCGAGAAGCGCACCGGTGCCTCCACCCGAAAGGTCAGCAGATCGCGATGCACCTGCTCCGACATATAGATAAAACCGTCGATCGACTTCAGAAAATAGCGGGTGAGCCAAGTATCATAGCTATGATGTTCATGGGGAATCACATTGTCCAACAACGCCAACGTCGGGATACCACACCAGCGGGCAATGCGGCATACCGTTCCGAAAGCAGGCGCCATCTGGGGAATCCAGTAGCGCACGATCACGGCATCTGGCCGCAATCGGCGAATATGCCACCCGGTGCGAATCCAGCTCCAAGGATTGACAGAGCTGAGCATCCGCGTAATATCCAACCCTTCGGGCGCCGGCCCGTCGTCGTACTGGCTCTTGCCGGGGAAGAGAAAGGCAGGGTACTGGGTTGTGAAGGTCAGCATCCGAGCCTTCACCCCCTGTTGTAAAAAGGAACGAACCAAGGTTTGGTTAAACCCCGCCAACCCTCCGCGAAACGGATACGCGGGGCCGACCATCAGGATGGATTTCATACGGTTCATAACAAGCTATTGTTAGTCATGGCGATCCGCTGCATCCACTAAGGCGTGCAGTTGATCGAGGTAGGTACGGTCATTGAAGAGTCGGGGAACTTTGTTTTGACCCCCAACCTTTCCGCGCTGGCTCATCCAGCGAAAGAAGGTTCCGGTGGGCACCACGGTCAAGCGCGGCGCCAAGAGGGTGGTGTCTTTGAATCGTTTTGCTTCGTAATCGGAGTTGACCTGCTGCAAGGCACGATCCAACTCCCGGGCAAAACGCGCCCGATCGGAGGGAGGGGTGCAAAACTCCACAACCCACTCATGCGATCCCTTGCTTCGATCGGTCATATAGACCGGGCCAGCCGTATATTCACAAACCACCGCTCCCGTAGCACTACAAGCCTGATGAAGAGCGGTCTCGGCATTATCCACAATCACCTCTTCGCCAAACGCATTCATGAAATGACGCGTCCGCCCCGTGATCCGAATCTTATAGGGTTGCAGGGAGGTGAACTCCACCGTGTCCCCAATCATATAACGCCACAATCCGTTGCAGGAGGTGAGGATCATCGCATAGTTAACCCCCGTGCGAACACCCTCCAGCGGCACCACCTGCGAAGGATCGGCCAACGCATCGGTCGGCAGAAACTCATAGTAGGTTCCGTAATCGAGCATCAACAACAGATCCTCGCTCTGGGGGTCGTCCTGAATCCCGAAGAAGCCCTCCGAGGCGTTGTAGGTATCCATATATTTCATGGCATCGGAGGGAATCAAACGTCGATACTCCTGTTGATAGGGTTTGAAATTCATGCCTCCGTGGGTGAAGAGTTCCAACCGAGGCCACACCTCCAAAAGGTTCTGCTTGCCCGTATACTCCAACACCTTTTTGAGCATCACCAGATTCCAAGAGGGGACACCCGCAAAGGCCGTCACATTCTGCGTCACGGCTTCGCGACAGATGGCAGCCACCTTCTGTTCAAAATCGGCAATCAGGGCGGTTTGGGGGCGCGGGATTCGCATCGTTGACGCAAACCACGGGGTGTTCTCGATCAAGATAGCCGAGAGATCCCCCTCCTGAGCTCGACCTCCGCAGGTGGTGAGTTGATGACTTCCTCCCAAGGTGAGCGTCTTGCCCGCGAAGAGATGCGTGTCGGGGTAGCGATCGGCCACCAGAGCGACAATGTCGCGCGGCCCTCGCAGATGACACTGCGAAAGCCCCTCTGCCGTGACAGGAATAAACTTACTCTTCGAGGAGGTCGTACCCGAAGACTTGGCAAACCAGCGAACCATCGAGGGCCACAACACATGAGCCTCCCCCTGTCGCATCCGGTCGATCCACGGTGCCAAGTCCGCATACTCGTGGAGCGGGACTTGGGCTGCAAATCGAGAGGGTGTCATGCCCTCCTCCAATCCGTAATGCTGTCCAAACTGGGTGCGACACCCCTGTTGCAGCAATTTGTGCAACTGCTGTTGCTGCACCTCCAGAGGGTGTCGACGAAAGGTGTCGATCTGCGCCAAGCGCGATTGGCTCACTTTCCGAATGATCTGCGTCAAAAATGTCATAAGCACAAGGTGCTGTTTAACGGGAGGTTCACGAACGGAAACTCTCGTAATTTAATGGAAAACATTGCATTGCAAGTCCGCGAAACTCCCGTTAACAGCTTTCTGCAAAAGCTTTTTCTTCCTTCGATAACCCCC
>JAQUZZ010000249.1 GCA_028691095.1 Alistipes sp.
CGCATCGGTGTAGTCGAGCAGCAGTTCCAGCAGTTGTGCCGAAGGGTAGCAATACTCGTTGTGGCGTGCCTGCCAGTAGTGGGTCAGGGTGATGAGCACCTCGGCGTTGGGATTGTATTTGCGGGCGGTGTAGTAGAGCAGACGCATCGATTTCATGTAAATATCCATGAAACGCAGTGGCTCTTTCACTCCGGCATTGGTCCACACCCATCCTGCGTCCACCTCGTTGTGGGCAATCCAATGATGGACGCGTCCGTATTTCTTGTCGGGGCGGCTGTATCGGGCGGCCAAAAAGTCGATGGCTGCGGCATAGGTGTTGAGCGACTCCAGGGTGGTCATGTTCGGCATGGTGTAGATGCCGGCCGGATCAAAGTCGGGGTGTTCGAGCAGTTTGCCCACCGTTTTGTCGGTGAATGCCCGTTCGGGAGCGACCAGAATGATGGCACTCACGATCATGTTTTTCGATGCGGTGAATTGCAGGGTTTTGTCGAAGCCCTCGATCGTCTTGCGATCAGCATAGTATTTCACCCCGTTGTACTCGAACGGAATGTCGTTCTCCTTCGGGGTCAGATGAAGGAAGGAGAGCCACATATTGACCGTGACACTGGTGGCTTGCAGGCTGTCGACGTCCGAGGCGAAGGTTCCGGCATGGAAGCCTCCGATTCCCTTTTGCGTAGCTACCACTTCGTGGGGCAGTTTATAGAGTGCCTTCACCTGATCGGCATAGTGGCCGTGAGAGCAGAGCAAGTATCCCTTTTGGGACTTCTGAGCCAGCACCCAGCGGGAGTAGAGGCGGTCGTAGCGTAACCCGTTCACCGTAGTGTATCGGTCGAATTTGAGCTTAAACTGTGTGGGTTTGTCGAGCAGTTTTTCGGTGATGAACTCCATATCGGTCATTTCGCCAAACATCGGGACTTCGCAGAGGTAGACCTCACCGGCCATGCCTTTGATCGAACCGCTCACCTCAATGGTTTGGTCGGAGACCTTCACCTCGCTCACTTTGCAAGGTTGATCCTTGTGGAGGTAGATGTCGATGTCGTGATTGAGGCGAGCCTCCCGTGCGATTTTGGCCTCTTTCTCGGCGCGCTGTTGCGCCTCTTTCTCGGTGTAGGCACGCAGTCGCGGATTGCGCAGGCGGAGTGTTGTGGGCTTGGCCGCATTGGGAACGATCAGCAACGAGAGGTGATCGTTGCTATTTTGCATACGGGCGAGTTTCTCCGAGACATCCACCGAGAAGGTACTCCATCCCTCGGCAATCGGAATCCGGATCATGTTCTCCTCGATGCGCGACCGATCTTCGTTGACCATGACCACCATAAACTCCATGCCCGAAGCACAGAAGTAGTCGAAACTGAGCACAGCGATCTCCGGTTTCGCTTGGACTTCGGGAGCCGGAGCGAATTGAATGACGGCATTGCGTGGAGCGGTTGAGACTTCGTAGGTTCCGGCCTCGATCTCTTTGAAGGTGTAGTCCTTGGGTGCATCGGGTGTGATGACGGAGAGGGAGACGGAGGATTGAGCCGACAAGCTGACCATCGAGCAGCAGGCGACCCACAGTAGACTGGCAAGGTGTTTAAACATCATGTGAAAAGAGGTTAAAGGGTTAAGTATGGGTTGTGAGAGGAAAAAACGAAAGAGGTTCTAAAAATTCTCGATACAATAATAGGTATTTTTTTTCAGAAAACCATCGGAATAGTAGGATTTTACCCTGAAATTGGACGCAAAAGTGTTCTGTACGGTCGAAGAATTATTGTTCTTGGCATTGCAGAGACCAAAATAATAAAGTATATTTGTGAAAGGACATATACTTAGTGTAATTTTCCTGCTTATGTGGAATCTCTGGATTGTCATGGGTATATCGATTCTTTTAGGAGCTGCGGGGTATTTTATTTTTAAATATCGGCGACTCTCGGGTGCACTGTCCGAATTGAAAGACCAGAAATCGCTTAATGAGGCGATTCTGAGGAGTGTAGGGGCTTATGTCGTTTTGATCAACGATCGGGTGGAGGTTCTCCGAAGCAACTATTACACCGTCACTCAAACGGAGGATCCGGGGAGCGTACTGCGCTTGGGCGAACTCTTCAACTGCAAAAACGGTTTGGATGCCGGCCATTGCGGAGAGCACATGAATTGCCCAAAGTGTAAAATTCGCAATGCCATCGTGGGCGCGTTTGCCTTCAATCAGCCCTTTAAGGAGATTGAGGAGGATATGGTACTCTATAAATCACGAAACAAAGGCGATGTAGTGGAGTGTACGGTTTCGGTGAGTGGTGTACCGTTGGAGGTTGCCGGCGAGCGATGTCAGTTGATTACGCTCTACGATATTACCCGTTATCGGAAGATGCAGCGGGAGTTGGAGCAGGAGACCCGTTTGGCTCAAGAATCGAGTCGTTTGAAGAGCCGCTTCCTGACCAACATCAGCCACGAGATTCGTACACCCCTCAATTCCATCGTGGGTTTCGGTCAACTCTTGGCCGCGAACAACGATACTCCGCAGAATCGCGAGTATGTTCAGATCATCAATCGGAACAGTGCCCAGCTCTCCCGGATGATTCAGTATACGCTGGATCTTTCGCGCATCGAGATTGAGGGGGTACAAAAACACCTCTCCGAGGAGCGGGTTTATACGATTTGTCAAGAGGTTGAGGAGGAGTTCCTGCTTCAAATGGATACGCTGCAAAGCCCCGTGAGCTTTATTTTTGATCCCTCCGACAAGGAGATCGTTCTCAATACCGATGCAGCGCGACTTCGCCAGATCTTGTCCCATTTATTGAATAATGCCATCCAGAATACACGCCAGGGAAGTATTCATTTTGGGTACGAGGTGCGTGAAAAGACGCTCTTCTTTTATGTCACAGATACGGGGATTGGAATTTCCGAGGAGGATTAGACCCGATTATTTGACCGCTTTTTCCAAGTTGACGAGCATCATGGCGGAACCGGCATTGGACTTACGATCGTCAAGCGGATTGTGGAGGGACTCAATGGCAACATTGGAGTAGAGTCGCGGGTCGGCGAGGGCTCGAAGTTTTGGTTTACGCTGCCTCGTTAATGAGCGTTTGATTTTCCCCCCCCTCCCTCTCTCCTAATTTTTCCTCGAATGATAGGAG
>JAQUZZ010000250.1 GCA_028691095.1 Alistipes sp.
CGGGAGTTTTACGGATCTGAAACGCAAAAGTTTCCATGGGATTATCCGGCTCCCAATCCGTAAAATACCGCTGAAAAGCTCCTCCCCCAACGGTGTGGGGGAGGTTGGGAGGGGGTTATCGAAGGAAGACAAGGCTTTTGCAAAAAGCCGTTAACGGGAGTTTTACGGATCTGAAACGCAAAAGTTTCCATCGGATTATCAGGCTCCCAATCCGTAAAATACCGCTGAAAAGCTCCTCCCCCAACGGTGTGGGGGAGGCTGGGAGGGGGTTATCGAAGGAAAATAAGGCTTTTGCAAAAAGCCGTTAACGGGAGTTTTACGGATCTAAAACGCAAAGACTTCCATCGGATTATCAGGCTCCCAATCCGTAAAATACCGCTGAAAAGCTCCTCCCCCAACGGTGTGGGGGAGGCTGGGAGGGGGTTATCGAAGGAAGATAAGGCTTTTGCAAAAAGCCGTTAACGGGAGTTTTACGGATCTAAAACGCAAAGACTTCCATCGGATTATCCGGCTCCCAATCCGTAAAATACCGCTGAAAAGCTCCTCCCCCAACGGTGTGGGGGAGGTTGGGAGGGGGTTATCGAAGGAAAATAAGGCTTTTTGCAAAAAGCCGTTAACGGGAGTTTTACGGATCTGAAACGCAAAAGTCTCCATCGGATTATCCGGCTCCCAATCCGTAAAACTCCCGTTAAGGTACAATTCTTGCAACACTTCCAGTCGATTGTTTCAAACCTCAATTCCATGGAAGAGAAAAAATTCGTTGTAGAACCCGGTTCTACCCCTGCTCCGGCTCCGTATCGGATTGTCATTGATGCCCAAGGCCCCTATTTAGTCTATGGAGCGCCTCCACTGCGGCAATACTTTTTAACCCCCGATCGCGACGGGGAGATCTGGAGCTTTCGTCCGGGCAAGAGCTACTCCACCGAGAAGGAACCCACCGCGCTCTGTCGTTGCGGGCGATCCAAAAATAAACCCTATTGTGACGGCTCGCACCTCGAAGCCTACTGGGATCCTTCGTTGCAAGCCTCGGAGGAGCCGCTGCTCAACGGGGCCGAGATCACCGAGGGGCCCGAGGTCTCCTTGGCCGACAATCGCACCTTCTGTGCCTTCGCCCGCTTCTGCGACGCCAAAGGGCAGGTCTGGAACTTGGTTGAGCAGGAGGGCGAGGAGGCGGCACAACTCACGTTGCGGGAGGCCGACCACTGTCCGGCGGGACGACTCTTGGCTTGGGACAATCCGTTGCAGCCCCACGAACCCCATTTCGAGCCCTCTTTGGGTCTTCTGGAAGATCCTCAACGCCATTGCAGCGGCCCGCTGTGGGTTCGCGGAGGCATCCCGGTCCAACGTCCCGACGGCTTCACCTATGAGATTCGCAACCGTGTCACGCTGTGTCGCTGCGGCCAATCGTCCAACAAACCCTTCTGTGACGGCACCCATGCCGTCCTTCGTTTTCAGGATCAGCTACCCCGAAACACGGCCACCATCGAAGGCGAGTGGTAAATTGAAGGTTTTCACAAGAAAAAGAGACAAAAAGAGGAGGAAGACTCCTCTTTTTTTATGAAAGACAACTGATTTTACTATTTTTGTACAGAGAAAGAGTACTCCACGTTGTATCCCATAAAGCACAGCGTGCTATGAATGCACCACAACCGTATCGACAGATCCGGCATATACCCTAATAGAGAGGGGTAATCCTTCTTTGTAATTATTTGTATCACAAGCGCATATACTTAACTCAAAACACACATAAATGAAGAAACAATTCTATGCCTGCATGGCCGGTTGGGTCATGGCGTGCATGCTGCTTGACTGTGGCAGTGCAGCGGCAAACCCGAGCGAAGGAGTGATTCGCCCCACTCAGCTCACCTGTGAATATCAACAGAATCCCGGAGTGGTCGATGTCGCCGCACCGCGTCTCTCTTGGATCAACGAAGCCGATGCTGCGATCCATGGAGCCGCACAAAGTGCTTGGCAGATCCGTGTTGCCACCACGAAGGAGTTGCTGGAAAACGATCAACCGGATCTGTGGGACAGCAAGAGAATGAAAGACAATCGTTCCACTCTGATCACCTACGGGGGCAAAGCCCTCCCTTCGGGAACAACCTGTTGGTGGCAAGTTCGGGTGTGGGATCAGAAGGGCAAGCTCTCCGCATGGAGCGAGCCCGCCTGCTGGACGATGGGAATGCTCAGCCCTGAGGATTGGAAATGCAAGTGGATCGGTGCTCCTTGGCAGGACGAAAACTCTTTAGAGAAGTCCGGACAGGATACGCCTCCGGCTGCTCCTCTGCTGCGCAAATCCTTCCAAATCCAGAAAGAGATCGCCTCGGCTCACTTCTTCGGAACGGGGTTGGGCTATTTTGAGCTCTATCTGAACGGTGAGAAGGTAAGCGACGACGTACTGGTTCCCGCACAAACCAATTACAGCAAACGCCCCGGGCTGCAAGATCACGGCATCCCCGTAGAGGATAACTTCCGCGAATATCGGGTTATGTACTTGGGTTACGACGTCACCTCCCTGCTTCATCAGGGCGACAATGTCGTCGGAGCAATCTTGGGCAACGGCTTCTTCAATGCCAAGATCCATTGGGTGATGGCCTACGGGTCGCCCCGTTTCTTCGGACAGATCCTCGTTCGCTATAAAGATGGATCACAAGAGATCATCGGCAGCGACGAGAGCTGGAAAGCCTCCAAGAGTGCCATCGTTTCGGACATGGTCTATGCAGGCGAACACTACGACGCCCGCCAAGAGCAGAAAGGTTGGAGTACTCCCGGCTTCAAGGATGCCGGATGGCAACCCGTAGCCCTTCGTCAAGCGCCGACCGGCATTTTGGTGGCTCAGAACACCCCGACCGACCGCGTGATGGAGGTTCTTCCTCCGGTCACCATCGAGAAACTCTCCGATGGCAAATATCGGGTAGACTTCGGACAGGAGATCTCCGGATGGTTGCATCTGCATAAGGTCAAAGGAGAGGCCGGTCAACGCATCGACATCAAATACCTGAGCGAATCCCCCAACGGAGCCAACAGCTACACCTTGCGGGGAGAGGGCGAAGAGTCCTATCACACGCATTTCACATGGTACGTCTTCCGGACGGTGGAG
>JAQUZZ010000251.1 GCA_028691095.1 Alistipes sp.
CATACAACTTCAAAAGAGCCATGAGGGTTCTTTTGTGGCTTATTTGTAGATGGAGTGTTTATAGCAGGGAAAAACCTTGGAATTGTTTACTTCAGAGTGGAGTGGCTTTTTAAGGGTCGACTAAATATAGATTTATATTCTAAATAATACAAGAAGAATCGGGCTCTTGTATAAGAAAATAATTTATGAATCAACCGGTTCGTCTCTTGGTGGTAGTAGTCCCGAAGATTGGGGAGCTCGATAGGATGTCGTGCGGATATGCAATGAGTCGGATATGCAGTGCGTCTCGCATAAGGTGGTGTGGAATCTTCTCCCCTCTTCCCTAAAAAAGCAGAATGGGGATTTGATATTCAAATCCCCATTCTGCTTTTCAAGCATCGAGCTTGCTGTGCTCTATTCGTATGGATCAATCTGCACGTCGCTGGCCTGTGTGGTAACATCGGTGTTGACGGTGATGTCTAAGCCGGCTTGTCCACTGGTGGATGACGCGGTGACCGTGAGTTTGTGCCATTCGGCAGCAGCAATATTGATCGTTCGAGTGTACTGCTTTGACGCATTATCGGTTTTGCGTGTGGCCTGAATCTCTAACTTCAGTTGCGGTGTACCGCTGGACGGAAGGTTGAAATAGGCGATCGGGCTCTCCAGTGTCGATGAGGCATCGAAGGCGAGTTTCCGATCGGTGGCCGAAGCCTCGTATACTTTAATTCCATCGCCCGTACCGGTCAGATCAAATGCGTTGGTGAAGGTGGCATCCAAGACCACGCTGACCATCACATTCTTCATGCTACAAGTGAAGGCGACCTCTTTCAATTCGCTGGCTGTAACATCAAAGGTGCTGTTGCCTGCATAACGAGCCTGCCCGAGGTTGCTGTTGGCACTCAGAGCCACAGCTTCGCTGCAATTCTCGGCCGAAATCGTATATCCCTTGCCTGCGGTCATCACAAAAGGCGTTTTGAGATTGCCATAGGTGTCGTTTTTGACGACCGTTTGGTCGGCCTTCTTGATCAGGATCGCATAACTGTCGTCGATGGTTGCATTCGCCTTTGAGGAGATCTCGATCTCGGGTTGCGAAGAGATGTTCAGATAGACCTCTCCTGTGGGTAGAACTCCGTTCTCTTGGCTCTCTTTGGAACACCCGCACAAAATCGTCGTAGCGAGACTGAGGAGTAAAAAGGTGTGTTTCATAGTTGTGTTATTCTATTTTGTTTAGTTTAGTCATATAATAGTGTAAGGTCGTCGACTTTTAGACAAGAGCCATAGCAGACTCCCGTATAATTGGTTCCGGCCATCTCGATAGTTCGATTGAGTTGCTTTCCATTGCTGGTGGTGGGTTTGATCGTCATATAGATTTTTGCCGCTTTTGCCATGATGTTCGTGTAGGGTATTGCAACCGTTTTGACACCCCATCCCGACGTGGAGGCATTGTCTGTGACCTCGACATTGCCAATGGTATTTCCACTGGCATCTTTGATTTGGAGAAGCAGATAAAACGACTCGCTGTTATAGGAGGAGAAATTGTAGCTGAATTGTAATTTTGTAGGTCGAGAACTGAATGCAAACCCTTCGGTTGCCCGATTACCCGAACCATCCTCGGTGCCGATCCACATCTCACCTACATAAGAGGTTCCGACAACCGTTCCAGCGGTTCCTCCATTGGAAAGACCGACGGTGATGAGCTGTGCGGCTTTACTTCCACTGTGCGCCGAGGTGGTGTAGCTTACCGTCGGAAAACACTTGCGGTTGGGATATTGTGACGTCGTGGCGATCGAACTGTTGCAAGATTTCGCATTGTTGCAAGCCCACCACTGCGCCTCGGAAGCATCCGAGGGTGCGTAGGTCGGTTGTGTATAAGAAGAAGTCCAAGCCTTGTAGGTAACCGTAGAGGCTGTAAAGTGTTCAAATCCGCTGTTTCCCACTTGTGAGGCGGCCTCGGTGGTCAACGAAACCTGTGTGGTATTGGTGCTGACGATATTGGAGAAGCGTGAACGAAATAAGAGCGTATATGAAGTATTGGGGCTCAATCCCGACACCACTTGATACCCGTTCTCACTCCCCACGGTGCTCCAACTCTGTCCGTTGTTTACAGAGACTTCATACACGGCTTGAGAGACCACCTTGGTGCTGTTCCCTCGCGACACGTTGCTGCTGGTCATCGGGGTCAGGGTGAAGTAGGCTTTGGAGGCCCAAATTCCTGCATTTGGAATGGTTTGAGCCGGAACGGTGAACTGTGGCAGGGAGGCGTTGCAATTAACCTTATAGCGGGTGGCGGCTTCCACTGCGCTGAGCGTGCCCAAGGAGGTGGCGACGGACTCTCCTAAAAGGTTGGTTCCCTTGAGCGTGCAGCTGACCGACGGTCCCGCGGGTACACAGAGGGTCTCTCCGGCGGTGGAGCTGATGATCCCGGCGGTGAGTTGGGTGGTGGTGGTTCCGCACACGGCTTCGACGTAATAGCTGGAGAAATGGGAGGCCAACTCCGTCGCGATCTCCGGTTCGATGAGTGCACTTTGGAGGGTGGCGGTGAGGGAGGCGCGGGTCAAGGTCATCGACTGAATCTCGACCGTTGTCGACCCTTCAAAATAGGGAGTGTTCACGCCAATGGAGGTAGCTGATCCGTAACTTGCGGTAAGGGTGTAGTTGCCAACCTCCTCGATTAGAGGCTCTGAGGGGATCGGGCCCGAGTATACGACTTGTCCACTGGATATAGAGGTGACCGTCAGGTTGAAATTGGAAACCTGAGGGGTGGTGATTGCCTTTGATTGAGTTGTAGTCAATTGACTAACATCTATTTCATCCATCGAAAGTAGTAGATACCCTTGTGTGGAGGAGATAGGCGCAGAGGTCTCCATCTCTTTTTGGCAAGAGGAGATACCTGCTCCTACAAAAATGAGTAGTGCAGTGAAATATAGGGGGTATAAAAAACGTTGCATGCAGGTTGTGTCAAACAGACTCTTTGAATCGCTAAAAAGTCTCTTTTTTAAGAGTCTGTTTAAAAATATTTGGTTTACAATACTGATCATCAGTTGTTTAATTGGATTTAATTTTGTATCTTTATGTTTACCAATACATTAAGATATTGAAAAACTTTCCGACCAACCTCA
>JAQUZZ010000252.1 GCA_028691095.1 Alistipes sp.
GTTACCGGCGGCGCCGGATTCATCGGAAGTCATCTCTGCGAACGACTCCTGTCCGACGGCAACGAGGTGGTCGCCATCGACAATTATTTTACGGGAACGCGACAGAACATCGAGCACCTGTTCCACAATCCGCTCTTCCATTTGGTGCGTCACGACATCACCTTCCCCTACTTTGAGGAGATCGATCAGATCTATAATCTCGCCTGCCCCTCGGCTCCGATCTACTATCTTCACGATCCGGTGATGACGCTCAAGAGTTCGCTGCTGGGCACGGTCAACGTCATGGAGTTGGCCAAGCGTATGCAAGCACGGGTTGTCCACGCCTCCTCGGCACACGTGTATGGAGAGAGCCCCAACTACCCCATCCCCGAATCCTTTGCCGGAGAGGTCAACCCCGTAGGCGAACACAGCGCCTACGAAGAGGGGAAGCGCGGAGCCGAAGCGATCTGCATGGCCTATCATCGCCAATACGGCATAGACACGCGGATCGCGCGACTCTTCAACATCTATGGCCCCCGCATGGCGTTGCATGATGGCAAAGCGATCTCCGGATTCATTCGTAACGCACTCTCCGGCGAGAACATCACCATCCGCAACACCGGAAGCCAGACCCGCTGTTTTCTCTACATCGACGACGCCATCGAGGCACTCGTACGCATGATGGAACGGGAGGGCGACCTCTCGCGTCCGATCAACATCGGAGGTGTCGATCCGATTCAGATCGACGCCTTGGCCGAGGATATTGTCAATCTGACGGGCAGCAAATCGAGGATCCTGCATCTGAATCTGGTCTCGACCTCACGGCAGCACGCCACCCCCGACATCAGCTATGCCCAACGGCAGATTGCATGGAAACCCATCGTACCGATCGAGGAGGGGTTGATCCGCACCATCAAGTTCTTCAAACAGTCGCTTCAACAGGACAAACGACTCTACCCCTGCATGAGCTGGACTGAACTGATGTAGCCCGAACCCGAGCCTCTGCTTCCCCGACTTTCTTAGGTCGATCCCTTTTTCTTATGGAGCGCGATTTGCAGAAACGTTTCTTATCCCTTACCTTTGCAAGAGAGTGTATCCGAAGCCTTCGCAGGCGAGTTCCATTGCCTCGATCTTCGAGATTCACTCAACGCGTAATTCCGATCACGGATGGAAGAGAAAGAGAATCTGATCAAAGAGGTGACCGACGGCGAGTACAAATATGGATTTGTTACCGACATCGACACCGAAATCATTCCCCAGGGACTCAACGAAGAGGTAGTTCGCCTGATCTCCCTCAAGAAAGAGGAGCCTGAGTGGATGACCCAATATCGTCTGAACGCCTATCGCCATTGGCTGACCCTCACCATGCCCCGATGGCCTCATTTGGATCTGCCCGAAATCGATTTTCAGGCAATCAGTTACTATGCCGCTCCCAAAAAGAAACCCCAACTCTCCAGCATGGATGAGGTGGATCCCGAACTGAAGGCCACCTTCGACAAATTGGGGGTTCCTCTGGAGGAGCAGATGCGCATGGCAGGGGTTGCGGTGGATGCCGTGATGGATTCGGTCTCGGTCAAGACCACCTTTCGGGACACCTTGGCTGAGAAGGGCATCATCTTCTGCTCCTTCTCCGAGGCGCTACGCAATCACCCCGACTTGGTGCGTCGTTACATGGGGAGCGTCGTTCCCTATACCGACAACTTTTTTGCCGCACTCAATGCCGCCGTCTTCTCCGACGGCTCCTTCTGTTATATCCCCAAAGGGGTACGTTGCCCCATGGAGCTAAGTACCTATTTCCGAATCAATGCTGCGGGCACAGGCCAATTTGAACGCACCCTGATCGTGGCCGACGAAGGCGCCTATGTCAGCTACATGGAGGGGTGTACCGCCCCCCAACGCGACGAGAACCAACTCCATGCCGCGGTTGTCGAGATCGTGGTTCACAAGGATGCCGAGGTGAAGTACTCCACGGTGCAGAACTGGTACCCAGGAGACAAACAGGGCAAAGGAGGAATCTACAACTTCGTCACCAAACGCGGTTTCTGTCGCGGGGAGAACGCCCGCCTCTCTTGGACACAGATCGAGACCGGCTCGGCGCTCACCTGGAAATACCCCAGTTGCATTTTGGGTGGCGACAACTCTTCGGGCGAGTTCTACTCGGTGGCGGTGACCAACAATTTCCAACAAGCCGACACGGGAACCAAGATGATTCACCTCGGACGCAACACCCGCAGCCGAATCGTCAGCAAGGGAATCTCTGCCGGACAGAGTCAAAACAGCTATCGCGGATTGGTCAAGGTTTCGCCCAAGGCCGAAGGGGCGCGCAACTATTCGCAGTGTGACTCGTTATTGATTGGCGATCGCTGTGGGGCTCACACCTTCCCCTACCTTGAGGTGGAGAATCGTTCGGCCGTAGTCGAGCATGAGGCCACAACCTCAAAGATCGGGGAAGATCAACTCTTCTACTGCAACCAGCGAGGTATCGCAACCGAAGATGCCGTAGGGCTGATCGTCAACGGCTATGCCCGCGAAGTACTCAACAAGTTGCCCATGGAGTTTGCCATCGAAGCCCAGAAACTGCTCTCCATCTCCTTGGAGGGAAGCATCGGATAGCGGTTTCACACGCTGTGCTATTGCTCACACGGAGCACTCCGAAGGGGGTTGCCGATTTCGACCCTGCCCCCCCAAAAAAGCTCCGTTTGGCAAGCCTAAACAGATAACGCGTCGCACATCCCACACGCACGTTCATAAGAGAATCATTTTACGGTAGAGATTATGTTGTTAGAGATTAAAGATCTGCACGCCACCGTCGAGGGAAAAGAGATCCTTCGGGGCATCAATTTAGAGGTTCGTGAAGGCGAGGTTCATGCCATCATGGGTCCCAACGGATCGGGCAAGAGCACGTTAGCCTCGGTATTGGCGGGTCATCCCAAATATGAAGTAACGGCCGGAGAGGTGCGCTTCGAGGGCAAAGATCTGCTCTCGCAGAGCGTCGAAGAGCGGGCTCGTGCCGGGTTGTTTCTCGGATTCCAATACCCCGTGGAGATCCCGGGCGTGAGCATGGCCAACTTCATGAAGTATGCCGTCAACGAAAAACGAAAATATCGAGGAGA
>JAQUZZ010000253.1 GCA_028691095.1 Alistipes sp.
TGCAATCCTATTAAAAAGCTGCAAAATTACAAATTCAAATCGTCGCGCACTCAAAACTGCTCGTAATAGACTTTATTTCAGCGATTTCAAAGAACGGTTAGCCCACTTTAACGGGACAGTAGTGAACAATACCTTGAAGTATACCTCAAAGGTGGGGCGTACAGATAGGATCTGTATCATCCTTGTTCTGCGGTTGTGCGATGCTAACGTGAGTTGCACGAAGGAAGATCCAACTATATATAGAATTAAAATGAAACGTTCGGTGAAATTTGTATGCTTTGAAAGCTGAAAAGATGGGGTTCTAAAGAGCTTTCGATTTCTTCCTGAAAGGTCTTTTTGCGTGCCGAAGCGTGCGAAGTAAAACCGCTTACAAGAAAAATTGTTACCAAACGGGGTAAAAATAGAGAAAGATTTTGAGTTGTGCAATGTTTTATTGTATTAAATACAACGAGTATGGAATATTTACAGGTTTTTTTAACGGTTTTGGGGGTTATCGAAGGAAATAAGGCTTTTGCAAAAAGCCTTTAATGTGCGATTCACGAATCAGAAACGCGAAGGTTCCCATTAGCTTATAGTAGGGTCTCCATTCGTGAAACTCACATTAATGCACCTAATTTCCGTTTTTATCTTTACCTTTGCAACCTATGAAATACAATTTCGATCAAACAATCATCAGAGAAGGTACGGACTGTGAAAAGTTCGATGCTCGAAATGAGATTTTCGGGCGTACCGATGTAATTCCGATGTGGGTGGCCGATATGGATTTTGCCGTGGCTCCCGCGATTACGGATGCAATTAAACGACGTGCCGAACATCCGGTGTTCGGCTATACGATGCGCTGTACTGCGTATTGGCAGTCGATTATCGGATGGGTACAGCGTCATAGTGGCTGGGCGTTACAGCCGGAGTGGCTCGATTTCTCGCCGGGCGTGGTTTCGGGTATCGTGTTTGCGTTGCGCGCCTTTACCCAAGAGGGCGATGGTGTGGTGATTCAACCTCCGGTTTATCATCCCTTTGCCCGTCAGACGCGCCTGAACGGACGGAAAGTCATCAACAACCCGTTGCGCCAGCGTGCCGACGGTTGCTTTGAGATTGATTTTGAGGATCTGGATCGTAAGTTGGCGCAGGCGAAGGTCTTCCTGTTGTGCAACCCCCACAATCCTTCGGGACGGGTGTTCACCGAGGAGGAGTTGCGTCGTATGGGAGAGTTGTGCATCAAACACGATGTGCTGATTGTCTCGGATGAGATTCATTGCGACTTGGTCTTCAAGCCTTACCGTCATCTGCATATTGCAGCGTTGAGCGAGGAGCTTGCACAGCGTACCATCACGCTGATTGCACCGAGCAAGACGTTCAATATCGCAGGACTCTCGACTTCGGTGGTCATTGTCCCCAATCCGGAGATTCGCAAACGGTTGCAGCAGGAGTTTGAAAAGATGCACGTCGACCAAGGAAATATCTTCGGTTGTGTGGCTTTGCAGGCGGCCTATAGTTCGTGTGACGAGTGGCTGGATGAGGCGATGGCGTACATCGAGGGCAACGTGCGTTGCGTTCAACACTTCTTGGAGACCCATCTGCCGTCGGTGAAGATGGTGCATCCGGAGGGGACGTTCCTGCTGTGGCTCGATTTTCGGGCATGGCCGATGAGTCATGAGGAGATTTACCAATTCTTACTGGACAAGGCACACCTCGGATTGAATGAGGGCTCGATGTTCGGCGAAGAGGGACGCGGTTGGATGCGCATGAACATCGGAACCCGTCGTGCCGTTCTGGAGCAGGCTCTGGAGCAGTTGCGACAGGCTGCGGTGGCTGCGGGATTGGGAAAATAAGCAGAGAGACGCTGAAACGTGCGACTCACAGAGTTCGGCACAGATCTTGCTCTTAAGGGGAATAGGTCTCGGGGAGCAAGATAGGGGTATTCTGTCTTTGTATGTTTCGTGCATGTGATTTGTGCTATGTTTTCCAATGCTCAGGAACCTCTGTTCCTGTGGCGCGCTCTCCGAGACTTTATTTTGGAAGAAAAGGCTTCGATCGCCCAAGGGTTACGCTTTGCGGGCGGAAATAAAACACACGATAAACGCCGGGTATGTTTCGACATATCCGGCGTTTGTGTTAGTGCCCCGTTCGTGACTTGAGGGGGGATGCGCGATCGCGCTATCGGGTTGCCTGTTTCCATTGACGGAAGGCCTCCCAGAGCACGGCTCCGCCCGATACCGATACATTGAGCGAGTGTTTGGTTCCGCACTGGGGGATCTCGATGGCTCCGTCGCACAGATCGACGATGGATTGTTGCACGCCGTCCACTTCGTTGCCAAAGATCAGGGCGTAGCGTTGAGTGGGGTCGAATCGCCATGCGTCGAGTGATATGGCGCCCTCCACTTGTTCGATGGACAGTAGGGTGTACCCTTCGGCACGGAGGGAGGTCACGGCTTCGGCGGTCTCTTGGCAATACCTCCAGGGTACGGTCAGTTCGGCTCCGAGTGCCGTTTTATGGATTTCGCGATGGGGGGGAGTGCCGGTGATGCCACAAAGGTAGATCTGCTCGATGGCAAAGGCATCGCCGGTGCGGAAGAAGGAGCCTACGTTGTTGTGGCTTCGGATCTGATCGAGCACCACGGTGACCGGACATTTGCTCATTTGAGCAAAGGCTTCGACGGAGGGGCGTCCTAACTCTTGGTTGGTGATTTTACGCATAATATTCGGAAAATGGAGGTCGTGAGCACAGCGTGCTATTTATTGGCAATTAGTGCATCGGTATATCAGGCATATGCCGTGACAAAAGGGCTCAATCCTTACTTCAAAGAAGCCTTCGCCCGTAAACCTCACGTTGTTCTTTTATTCGCAAAAATAGGCAAGGGAATCGAAAGGGGCAAATCCGGAAGAAAATTCGCGGGTTCTTTTTGCGTTTTTCACCTCTTTTCGTTGGCGAAAATTAAAATAATTTATTAACTTTGATCGATTTTGTTTTTTCGACGATCTCGCTGTGTAGCAACCTAAATCAACAACCTAAAATAAATGAAGTATGAGTAACACACCATTGATTTTTTGGCTTGTACCACTTGCCTCGCTCATTGCCTTGGGCTTCGCAT
>JAQUZZ010000254.1 GCA_028691095.1 Alistipes sp.
GCCCCGACCCGATACGGTGACCACCACCACCTCTTCGGGATGGAACGAGAGCTTGCCCAAGGCCGCCAGTGCGTGGGCACTCTCCAGTGCTGGAATGATGCCCTCTGTGCGGGTCAATTCAAAGGCGGCGTCTAAGGCCTCCTGATCGGTGATGGCCAGCACGGTGGCACGATGTTGTTCCGAGAGGTTGGCGTGGAGCGGCCCGATGCCGGGGTAGTCCAGTCCGGCCGAGATGGAGTAAGGCTCCTCGATCTGTCCATCCTCGGTTTGCATCACCAAGGTGCGTGCTCCGTGGATGATGCCTTCCCGTCCCAGATGGATGGTTGCGGCACTGCGTCCGGAGAGGATGCCCTCACCGCCGGCCTCCGCCAAGACGATTTTCACACGCGAATCCTCCAGGTAGTGATAGATGGTTCCTGCGGCATTGCTTCCGCCACCCACACAGGCGATCAAGTAATCGGGGTAGTCACGACCCTCTTTTTGGGGAAGTTGTTGGCGAATCTCTTCGCTGATGATGGATTGCAGACGTGCTACCAGATCGGGGTAGGGATGAGGGCCGACGGTGGATCCGATGATGTAGAAGGTGTCGGACGGATGACAACACCAGTCGCGAATCGCTTCGTTCGTCGCATCCTTCAGGGTCATGTTGCCGGAGGTGACTGGCACAACCTCTGCACCCAACATCTTCATGCGTTGGACGTTGGGCTGCTGTCGTTCCACGTCGGTTTTGCCCATGTAGACCACGCAGGGCATATCCATCAAGGCGCAGACGGTGGCCGTGGCCACGCCGTGCTGTCCGGCTCCGGTCTCGGCAATGATGCGGGTTTTGCCCATGGCGCGAGCCAAGAGAATCTGTCCGACCGTGTTGTTGATCTTGTGAGCTCCGGTGTGGTTGAGGTCTTCGCGTTTGAGGTAGATGCGGCATCCGTACTTCGTGCTCAGCCGTTGGGCGTAGTAGAGCGGAGAGGGACGGCCAACATAATCGGTCAGCAGACGGCGATACTCCTTTTTGAAGGCTTCGCTTTCGAGCACAGAGAGGTAGGAGGCTTGGAGCTCTTCGACACAGCGGTGGAGAATCTCAGGGATGTAGGCTCCCCCGAAGCGTCCGTAGTAACCGTTTTCGTCAACTTGAAAATTCGTTTTCATATGGATTTGTTTTTAGAATGAGCATAAAAAAAGCCTGTCGTGAGTGCGACAGGCTTTTGAAATTTTCCTTATTTTAAAGGTCGAAATACAAACATAGCAAGCTACTCACAATTGGGAAATTGTAAGCGCCACCACCAATTCATATTTGAACCCGTAAAAAACATTCTCTTTCGATGTTTGATTCTGGGGACAAATGTAGCGTGTTTTTCCTTACGTTGTCCTTTTGCGTCCCGTTTTTTTTAAAAAAAAGGACACGGAGGTTCCCCGATTTCGAGCCCGAGTCCTAAGATATAATAGGTGTGGCAAGGTTTGTGGGGGAGCGGGGGTGAAGGAGGAGGCTCGGGGTGGATTTGGTTTTCAGTGGTAATTTGCGTACTTTTAACGTGCGTTTTAGGGCGTGAGATTCCCCGAATGAAAATGCAAGGTGGGTATATTCAAACCCTAAAACGCACATTAAACAAAGCACAAAATGAAAAAGGTATATCTTTTATTGGCTGACGGATTTGAGGCCTTGGAGGCGGTAGCACCCTTGGATGTGATGCAGCGAGCCGGGGTGACGGTGGAGCGTGTGTCGATCTCCACGTCGACCACAGTGACCTCGTCGCACCATTTGGTGCAACTCCATGCCGATCGTGTATTGGGTGAGGCATTGCTGGAAGATGGCGATGCGATCATCCTGCCCGGAGGGTATCCCGGGTATGCGAATCTGGCAGCCTCCGAAGCGGTGGGTCGTGTGGTGCGATACTATGAACAAGCCGGAAAGTATGTGGCCGCCCTTTGCGGAGCCCCCACGGTGTTGGCTGTGAATCAGGTGGCGACAGGCAAACGCTTGACCGCCCATTTCAGCGTGGTACCTCAGCTCACAGAGTATGAGTTTGTGGGCGGTGAGGTTGTGCAGGATGGTACCCTGATTACCGGAGCGGGGGCGGGGGTGGCCGTCACGTTTACGTTGACCCTCTTGGAGCAACTCACCGACGCTCAAACCGTGTTGAAGGTGAAAAAAGGAATGGAGTTGTTATGATCCACGAAGAGGGTGTGAAATACACGGAGCCATTCAACGCGCTGTTTTCGGGGGAGCACGCTTCGCTTCGTGTGCGGTTTGCAATCCAATCGAAGGCGCGATCATGAAGCAATCGGAACCGTGGGGTGATGAGTTACAGAACTACACCTACTACATTAAATTAGAAAAACAGCTCTCCGATAATACGTTGGAGGCCTATCTGCGGGATTTGCGACAGCTGGCCTCCTTCATGTACACCCATTTTGCCTTAGCTCCGGAGCAGGTCGAGTCGTCGCACATCGAGGCCTTTCTCGGATCGCTCTACGACAAAGGAATCACCAAGAGTACCCAAGCGCGCATTCTGAGCGGGATTAAGAATTTCTTCAACTACCTGTTGCTCAACGATCGCATCGAAACGCTGCCCACCGAATTCATCGACGCTCCCAAGCCGGGGCGCAAGTTGCCGACGGTGCTGACCCTTGCGGAGATCGAGGCGATGTTGGCAACCATCGACCTGAGTGAGCCGTTCGGTCATCGCAATCAGGCGATGATTGAGACCCTGTATAGTTGCGGACTGAGAGTCTCCGAGTTGATTACCCTACGGCTCAACGACCTCTTTTTTGAGGATGGTTACATTCGGGTGATCGGCAAAGGCGACAAACAACGTTTGGTTCCGATCAGTGCGGTGGCCATGCAGCGAATCCGACTCTACCTGGCTCAGCGCGGCACGATGCGGGTCGATCCGCAGGGTGAGGATCTGGTGTTTTTGAACAATCGCGGTCGGGGTTTGACGCGCATCATGCTGTTCCACATCATTCGGGAAGCGGCTCAGCGAGCCGGAATCACCAAGCCGATCGGCCCCCATACGCTGAGACACTCCTTTGCGACCCATCTGCTTGCAGGAGGAGCCAGCATCCGTCAAGTGCAGGAGTTGTTGGGGC
>JAQUZZ010000255.1 GCA_028691095.1 Alistipes sp.
TGTGCGGAGGTACCCTCTGCGGTCGAGGAGATGGAGAGTTGTCGCATCTCTCCCGTGATGGGGTTCCATACCTCCGCCTCCGGGTAGTCGGTGCGAAACAGACACGTTGAAGTGAGCGGCTCCTCCGTGCGATTGGAGAGGAAGTAGATCTCACTGGTCGGGGTAGTGCGATGGGTGTAGCGCAACAGCGAAGGCTGAGCCGTGAAGTCGGGTCGAACCTTCAGTGTCTCTAAGATAGAGGTGACCATCTCATAGGAGGGGTAGATCGAGACCGAATCCTTCACGCACCCCGCGCCACCCCAGTAGAGGGCGCCTTCACCCACCGGTCGACGGGTCAAGGTTGCGGGCATCGTCGTTTCGCCCCAGATCTTCAGGGAGAGCTTTTGCACCTGCTCGTCGCAAGCGGGGAAGTCCGACAACGAAGGAGAGTATTGCGGAGGCGTGCCGACCAACGTGGCTCCTGCCGCCAACAGCGCGTCGATCTTGCTCAGCAAACGCGGGGTCATGCACTTCACCAACGGGAGTACCACCACTTGATAGGAGGCTCCGGAGGGGAAGCAGACGCGTCCCTGCTGCACGGTGGCGGCGGCAATCAACTGCTCAGCCGAGCACGCATCAAAGTTATAGCTTTTGCGATCGGGCATTTTGGAGTCGCCGTGATCCAAGGCCGAGAAGGGAGGACGAAAGACAAACGGAGCATCTTCGGAGGTGACATACAAAATATCGGCCACCGTGCTGCCCTGTTGCAACATATAGGAGCAGCGGGCCACGTAGGTGTGATAATCTCCCGAGAGGTGCCACCACGTCTGTCCTCTATCCCAGTTGACCCCATAGCCCGACATGGTCATACCGGGGCGCGCCGCTTCGTTTTCAAAGTATTTATGAACGAAGGTGTGATAATAGAACTTGTTGATTCCCGCAGCAAAGGCCCAATCGCCCTGATTCTTCAGGTTGTGCGGGTAGTTGGCAAAGCTGTTGGATCCCAGATCGGTGGTGAAGGCTTCGGCGGCCACCACGGGTCGTCCCATCACATGAGCCACCGACGAGGCTTCAAAACTACTGAACGAGGTATTGAAACCCTGTTTGGGCGTCCAGAACTCACACATCGGCACGTCGGCCGATTCGCACAGTCGAATATCGCTCAGCGGGTTCATATCGTAGGGTTCGATAGACAACCGAAGATGGTTGCGATGGGCAAAATCGCGGATATGGGCGGCGTGCTGCTCAATGACCAGCTCCTCGGCCGTTTTGCGAAGATCCCACAGGAAACGCTCACTCTGATTGGCGCTTCCGATGGGAATGCCTAACATCGCGGGCAGATAGGGGAGGGGATCATAGCCTCGCCTTTGCCGAAATGCGGCAGCAAAATCGTCGCTCCAGTTTTGAGCTCCCATCTCCCAGCTATCCATATGCAGTGCCTTCAGTCCTCCGGCTTTGGCATCCGACGGAGCGATCTGAGGCAATAACTTTCCGTAGGAGGCGGCAAAGTGGTGATCGAAGGCCACCGAGTCGAACTTGTCACACTCAAACCCCAATCCCGGATAGGGCGCAGGGCGCGTGATGGCTCCATTGTTCCGCATTCCCAAGCGCAGAATCCGCCAGCGGCCTTCGGGAACCTGCCAGCGCAGAACGCCCTGCGAATCGAGTTGTTCGGTCAGCACCTTGACCTCTGCCGCTGTGATCGAAGATGGCGTTTGCTCGGCCGAGGGTTCGGGGAGTTGCCCCAAGACCCCCACGGCCGAAGAGTAGGGCGCACGGGTATAGAGAGCCTTTTGATCGATCAACGCCAGGGTTTCGTCGCTTTGATCGGCCGGAATCGCCAGTACGGCCACATCTTCGTAGTAATCCAGCCATTGTTGGCGCAACTCCGGGGTGAACACCCCCTCGCCGAAGAAGGGCGTATGGGGAGCCGGAACGGGAAGGGTGAGGGTCTGCTCGCTGCCGGTTCCCACAACCACCGTGTCGGAACCCATCAACTGACGCATAGACTCTCCGGCCTCCACCCAGGGGCCTCCGCTGCCCGTCCAACCGGGCCCCACGCCCAGGGTCATCGCAATGCCCAAGCGTTCGCACTCACGCACTGCGTGCAGAAAGCGGTCTTGCCACTCCTCGGAGAAGTAATCGACATCCCCCCGCGGAAAGCCCAAATTGACCTCCAAGAAGAGCACACTCCCGATGCCCACCTCTTTCATGGATTCCAGATCTTTGGTCATCTCGGTTTTGGAGAGGCATCCATCCATAAAGTACCAATAGACCCCCGGTTTGACCGAATCGGGAGGCGTGGTAAAGCCGGCTCTCAGCCGATTCATCTCCGTGCTTTCAACACCACTGCTGCAACACCACAGAAGCAGCAATCCGACATAGTATAATTTGTTCATTGAAGTTTGGGTTCGGTTCAACGGGCAGCGCGCGTTGAACTCAGTTTCATATTAGGTTTAGGTTTGTAACGACAAGATTGCTTCACGAAAGATACCGAAAATTTCGGGGGCGTATCCGGCTTAGGAACGTGTGATAGAAAGCGTAAAAAATACGCTATCCATTAGGCAGACAAACAGTGTATTGCAATGTTAATAATAATTTTCGATACGCCCAAATATTCCGAGCGGATTCTTTCGATCTACGACCCGCGACGCCCGATTTTTCAAGAGACAACTCCGTTGGACAATCTGTCGATGGCCTCGGGATAGGATCGCCGCCCAAGGGTGAAAACAGGCGCGGAAATGTTGCTTTTCTCCTGAAAGATGCTTAGCTTTATGCCTGAATAAAAGGCAGAAAGGAGGCAGAAGACCGTCTGTTTGCTTATGGATTGCACGTGTCGACAACGCTGGTTTTCCATCGCACCGTCATTCAGAAACTCTATTATGGATAAAAGTATGAAATATCTTGCCCTCATTACCCTGTTGTTCTGCTCCAGTACGCTGTGGGGACAACACCGGATCATTGATCCCGTAAAGACCGATTACAGCTCGGTGATTACCTTTGACCGCATCGAAATCACCCCGCAATACACAGAGGCCGAGGTGACCTTGCGATATGTTCCACACATGTGGGTCCAATACGACTCTCTCACCC
>JAQUZZ010000008.1 GCA_028691095.1 Alistipes sp.
GCATCGCAGGGTGTCCCCTTCGGGTACGGCGTTGGCCGGTACGGTGATCTGGTAGTGTAGCGTGGTGGTGACCGGAAGGACGCATTTTCCGCAAGAGTCGGAGCGCGACAGAATCGCTTGGATCAACGCGGCTTGGTAATACGGACGATAGAGGGTATCGCTTCGCAGGGGCTGCAAGGCAGGCTCCAGACGAATGAGGTTGTTCAGCGCATTTTTGAAGTAGTACTTTTGACCCTCAAAGCGACGCATCTCCAAGGCGCCTTGCTCCTCCCATTGCGCCATTTGTGCGAGAGATACCGTGTCGGAGATGCGATGACGGAGCTGCTCCAGCATTTCGGTCTCGTTGTATCGGAATTCGAGACGCCATCGGCGCATGATCTCGCGCAACGAGTCGACAGTGCGCTGGTGAGAGGGCGCGTCGCGTTCGATTTGGGCGAGCAACGAATCGGTTTGGGAGAATTGCCCCTCCTCCATCCACTGCGTGCATTGACGAAGTTTGGAGTCCAAGGAGGGCTGACAAGCTGTGATGCCGCAGCATACAACGAGCAACAGGACAGAGCGTGTAAGTCGAAACATAAACAAATTCGGGTTAGGGTTCCAGCGGCTTGGAGAGGCTGGATCAGTAGATCGTGCAGGGCGTCGTGTCAACGATTGTGTAAGAGGAGCGTTCCTCGGTTAGGCTTCTTGGGGTGTGGTGCATCGTGTTTTCAGGGCGGTGTACATCCGGTCGTAGGTTGGGGTGGCAATACCCAGCCGCACGCCCTCTCGTACGATGTATCCGGTGAGAGACTCCACCTCGGTGGTGCGATGGGCGCGGAAGTCGCGCTGCATGGAGGTGGTGGTGTCGGCCGGAATGCGCTCCATTTGGGTGAGGATCTGCTGTGTTACATCTTCGGAGAGGGTGATGTGGCGTGCTTGTGCGATGGAGAGAAACTCCTCGATCAACTGCAAGAACTCGGCGCGCAACGAAGGAGTTCCCAGAATTTCACCATAGGTGAGATCGGTGTACGACGTGGCGGTGGCAACGCTGGAGATGAAGGCGAACTTATCCCACACGCGCCGCGTAATCGCTTCATCCTTTCGGGCTCGAATCGAGGCCTTCGTGAAGAGTTGCTCCAGTGCCTCAAGTCGCGGATCTTGCGCATTGCTCTCCGACCCGAAGAGATAGCGATAGCCGTTGGTGCGTTCGGCAATATGCCCTGGAGAGACGATGTATGCGACGATATAGACGCATCCGCTCCATACGGTTTGATGGGGATAGCAAGCTTTGATCCGCTCGGCACTGTCCACGCCATTCAAGAAAGGAAGCAATAGGGTGTGGGCGTCGATGGCTGGTTGCATCTGTTGCACGGCACGTTCGATGTCGTAGGATTTGGTGCAGAGCAGAATGTAATCCATAATTCCGATTTGGGAGGCATCATCGGTGGCTAAGGTGGGGTGTGCCACGATACGCTCCTGCTGGGTGTCGATCCGTAGTCCCTCTTTGCGAATCTGCTGAAGGGCTTCACCGCGTGAGATAAAGTAGATCTCGACGAGAGGATCCGCAGCGTAATAGGCGGCTAATTTTCCGCCGATAAAGCCCCCGACCCCTCCTGTGCCGACGATGGCGATTTTGACCGGTTTCATAAGCAACGGGATGAAATATGACTGTATCCGATTTTGATACGGTCAAAGGTACAAAAAATGAGAGGAAATGTGAGCCTTGGCGCCGGAATATAGGAAAGAAGGGACAATCTGCATCGTAAGCGGAGGCAACCGCAGCGAAGGGGCTTCTCGGGAGGGCGAGGGCTCCCCAATCCGAAGTTGGTAAAAATGTGTATCTTTGTCCCCTGAACCAAACTAACACGATAGAAACTATGCATGCTTATGTGTTTCCGGGCCAAGGAGCCCAATTCGTAGGAATGGGTAAGGATCTGTACGATCAAGTGCCCCTTGCCAAAACGTTGTTTGAAAAGGCCAATCAGATTCTTGGTTTTTCGATTACCGATATTATGTTTGCGGGAACCGACGAGCAACTGAAACAGACTCAGGTGACGCAGCCTGCCATCTTCCTCCATTCGGTGATTTTGGCCAAATCGTTAGGCGATGCGTTTCGTCCTGAGATGACGGCCGGTCACTCGCTCGGCGAGTTCAGTGCTCTGGTTGCTGCCGGTGCATTGAGTTTTGAGGAGGGTTTGACGTTGGTGTCCAAACGAGCCCAGGCAATGCAGAAGGCCTGCGAGCAGAACCCCTCGACCATGGCAGCCATCTTGGCACTACCCGATGAGACCGTGGAGCAGATTTGCGCTTCGATTCAGGGTGTGGTGGTTCCGGCCAATTACAACTGCCCGGGGCAGTTGGTGATCTCGGGAAGCAACGAGGCGATTGATGAGGCTTGTGCTCGTCTGAGCGAGGCGGGAGCCAAACGCGCTTTGAAGCTGAACGTAAGCGGAGCCTTTCACTCGCCCTTGATGGAGCCGGCACGTGTGGAACTGGAGAAGGCCATTCAGGCCGCAGCTTTTGCACGTCCGATCTGTCCGGTTTATCAGAACGTGGATGCGAAGCCTTACACCGATCCCGAGGCGATCAAAGCCAACCTGATTGCACAGCTCACCTCTCCGGTGCGTTGGACGCAGATCGTGCAGAATATGTTGGCCGATGGAGCCACCGAGTTCACCGAACTGGGCCCGGGTAGCGTACTGCAAGGGTTGATTAAGAAGGTCAATCGCGCTGCGGTGTGCGAATCGAAGCAGACGTTATAGTCGTCCGCTCTATGATTTACCCTCCTAAGCACAACGTGGATTAGCCATCAATACCGCGGTACATGAGGTATATACCGCAACCCAAGGGCTCATCCTCATCCCTCTTTGGGCTTACTTATAAAGGGTCTGAAATTGAGAACGAGAAACCTGCGAAGAGGCGTTCAAAGCCTCTTCGCAGGTTTTTTGTATAAAAGAGAGAGGAACAGGGGTTCCGACTCACGCTACATGTATGTCAAACGGATGGTGTTTTAAGAAAAAATTATCAATACCCTGTGGAGATTCCGTTTTTTTTTGTCTAATTTTGTCAACTTGAAAAATCGGAGTGCGCTCCGAGAGGAACAGAAGAAAAAAAATAGAGAATCCATCCGTCGATTACCTATTTTTCGCAGAATTTGTTACACGGTTTCCGTGACCGATCACTCTTCCTGATTTGCTGACAGCGTGTGGTATACGGATGGTGGGGAGGAGACGATCCCGTTTTGTACCTCGACCCGAGGTCGAAGGCGTGTGAAAAGGCAAAAATAGAGTTTCTAAACGGAGTATAATCATCAACTTTACTATGAGCTCATTACAAGAGTTTTTCAGCATGCCGGAAAATGGAGCGGCAAAAGGAATTGTGCAGAAGAACAATATCCTGAAACGAAATATTATTGCGCGGATGGCCATCGAGGGCGAGAGTACCTTAGCCGATTTGGCCAAAGAGTTGCACGTGAGCATTCCGACCGTGACCAAATTGGTGGAAGAGCTTTTGGAGGAGGATATCATTGCCGATCGCGGAAAGATCGAGACCAGTGGCGGTCGTCGTCCCAATATCTTCGGTTTGACCCACTCGGCGATCTATTTTGCAGGGGTTGAGGTGAGCCGCGATCAGATCTTTATGGTGATGACCGATCTGCATAATAACATCATCAAGCAGGAGCTCTCGCAGGATTTCAAATTGGACGACACGGAGGAGTGTTTTGAGGCCATCTGTTCGACGATTGAGACGTTCCTGAACCACAGCGGGATCGATCGCTCCAAGTTATTGGGCATCGGAGTCTGCATTGCCGGCCGAGTGAACCCGAAAACCGGACGAAGCTATAAATACTTTACCACCCAGCAGGCTTCGCTTCGCGAACAGATGGAGGCTCGTTTTGGACACAAAGTGTTGGTCGAGAACGATACGCGGGCACGGTGTTATGCCGAATACACGAAAGGGTGTTCGGGCGAGGAGCAGAATATTATCTACTTGAACCTCTCTCGCGGTGTGGCGATCGGCATCATCATTGACGGACACCTCTACTACGGTAAATCGGGATTTGCCGGAGAGTTTGGGCATATCCCCTATTTTGACAATGAGATTATCTGTGATTGTGGAAAGAAGGGGTGCTTGGAGACCGAAGTTTCGGGGATTGCCATTGAGAACAAAATGATCCAACAGATCAAAAATGGACGCACCACGATCTTATTGGACAAATATCAGAAACAGCAAAAAATCCATATCAACGACATCATCCAGGCTGCCAAGAACGACGACACCCTGTCGATCGAATTGATTGAAGAGGCGGGTGAAAAGGTGGGAAAGAGCATCGCGTTCCTAATCAATATCTTCAATCCCGAACAGGTGATTATCGGGGGAAACTTGGCGCATGCGGGCGACTATCTGATGTTGCCACTCAAGTCGGCGGTCAATAAATACTCCTTGCGCTTGGTCTATAACGATACGATCTTCCGCACGACGAATCTCGATGAGAACATCGGTTCCTTGGGGGCTGCCATGTTGATCCGCAATCAAATCATCTCCCTCTAAGCACAGCGTGCTATTTATGGGCAATCAAAACGTCCATATATTAGGTCTATACCGTGAGACGGAAGGGTGCAATAACTCTTTGGGATTACTTAAAATTTACGAAAGATGGCGAACCTGATGGAGAGCGAACTGATTCGGTTGCGTGCTTTGGAACCCGAAGATGTGGGAGTGCTCTATAAATGGGAGAATGATACGGAGATTTGGAAGGTGAGCAATACGATTGCCCCCTTCTCCAAGCACACCCTCCAGCGCTTCATCGAGGAGCAGCAACGCGACATCTATGAGACCCGACAGTTGCGCTTGATTATCGAGTCGAAGCAGACGGGGCTTCCGGTCGGGGCGATTGACCTCTTCGATCTCGATCCGTATAATTGTCGGGCGGGGGTGGGGATCCTGATCTATGATCAATGCGATCAAGGACAGGGCTATGCCTCTCATGCGGTGTCGATCTTGATCGGTTATTGTTTTAGGGTGCTGAATATCAATCAACTCTACTGTAATATTCCCTCACACAACATTCGGAGTCTCGCGCTATTTAAGAGTAAAGGATTTACGATCATCGGGCTGAAGAAGGAGTGGACGCGCACCACCTCCGATTGGCAGGATGAGTATATGCTTCAACTGCTAAACCCGAAAAAGGGGTGACAGATCGGGAATCTCCTGCATGGGCGTGTAGCATCCTGAGGTTCGGTCGTAACGACGGATCGCATGATGGATGCCGTTTGTGATCATTACAAAATCAGCCTGAAGAAGGCTATTATACCGGACCGCTTGAGCCCAGACCTCTCCGCTCAGGGGGATCTCCGGTGCTTTGCATTCGGCCAGAAAGGCGATCTGTCCATTGCGTTGGGTAATCACGACGTCGGCGCGTTGGGGTAAGGCGTTGATGCGCACCGGATACTCTTGGGAAATGAGGGTTGCGGGAGCTCCGCAATTGTGAATCAGATAACGAATCAGATGTTGACGCACCCACTCTTCGGGCGTCAAAACGAGCCACGTACGACGAATTTCATCCCAGATTCCCGTGGCATTGCCTTGGGCACGCAACTTGAATTGAAAAGAGGGAAAATTTAGTTGAACAAGCGCTTCCATTTTTGAATAAAAATTCCTACCTTAGACACGTTTTTCTGCCAAGCACAGCGTGCTATTTATTTGCAATCAACCTATCGGAATATACCGTGAGAAAAGGGTTCCATTCCGCTCATTTCAGGGATGGAGCATCTTTCTTGGATGCGTACAAAGATAAAACAATCTTGGGATTTTCTTGTGATGGTTTTGTGGTGCGAAGGATAGAGACGCAGAAGAGGTGAATCCCTGAATCACTGAGGGAAGATCAAAATGCTATGGGGATGGAGAGAGATCATCCCGCCAAGTCTTGCATGGATCCGCAATCTGGATCGCGGAGAAAGAGAGAAAGTGGAGCGTGGAAGTGCAAAAGACAAATTTTTTAATTTATTAACCTAATTTAACCAGATAGATCGCAGCTATGGGAAACAATGCAAAAAGCAAGAAGGAGGAGGCGCTTCTGTATCACTCAGAAGGTCGCCCAGGAAAGATTGAGGTGATCCCCACCAAACCGTACAGTACACAGAAAGACCTTTCGTTGGCCTACTCCCCAGGGGTGGCCGAGCCGTGTTTAGCCATCCAGGAGACTCCGGATGACGCCTATAAATACACGGCCAAAGGCAACTTGGTGGCTGTGATCTCCAATGGTACTGCGGTGTTGGGTTTGGGTAATATTGGCGCCATGGCCGGAAAACCGGTGATGGAGGGTAAGGGTTTGTTGTTTAAGACCTTTGCCGATATTGATGTGTTTGATATTGAGGTAGACACCAAAGATACGGAACAATTTATCGAGACGGTCAAAAACATCTCGGTAACCTTTGGCGGCATCAACTTGGAGGACATTAAGGCGCCCGAATGTTTTGTGATCGAGGAGCGTCTGAAAGAGGAGTTGCCGATTCCGGTGATGCATGACGATCAGCATGGTACGGCGATTATCTCTTCGGCTGCGCTGCTCAATGCGTTGGAAGTGGTGGGCAAACGGATCGAAGAGGCAAAAGTGGTAGTCAACGGAGCGGGTGCTGCCGCAGTCTCCTGTGCCAGCCTCTACATGGCCTTGGGTATTCGTCCTGAGAATGTGGTGATGTGCGATAGCAAAGGGGTGATCTCCGTGCGACGCAAAGATCTGAATCCGATCAAAGCGCGCTTCGCAACCACCCGTGAGGTGAACACCTTGGCGGAAGCCATGGTGGGAGCCGATGTCTTTTTGGGGCTCTCGATTGCCGATGTGTTGACCCAAGAGATGGTACGCACCATGGCGAAGGATCCGATTGTCTTTGCACTGGCAAACCCCAATCCTGAGATCAGCTATGAGAACGCGATCGCTTCGCGCGAGGATATTATCTTTGCGACTGGTCGTTCGGACTATCCGAACCAGGTGAATAACGTGTTGGGCTTCCCCTATATCTTCCGTGGCGCACTGGATGTGCGGGCTACGAAGATCAATGAAGAGATGAAAATTGCAGCCGTACGCGCCTTGGCCGCCTTGGCTAAGGAGCCGGTTCCCGATATGGTAGCTACGGCTTACAACGACAACAACATCTCATTTGGTCGTAAATATTTGATCCCTAAGGCTCTTGATCCCCGTTTGATCTCTTGCATTTCGGTGGCCGTCGCCAAGGCAGCCATTGATTCGGGGGTTGCACGTCATAAAATTCCCGATTGGAAAGCCTATGCCGAAGAGTTGGATAAACGAATGGGTCGGGACGACAAATTGATGCGTTCGATTCGTTCGCGCGTTGCAAATGCCGAGCCGCGACGCATTGCCTTCAGTGAGGGCGATCGCCTTTCGACGCTCAAAGCGGCCATCCACTTGGTCAACGAGAATTTGGCCTATCCGTTGTTGGTCGGCAGTCGTAAGAAGATCGAAACGTTGCTCAAAGAGAATCATCTCACGCTCGACAGCCGTTATATTGTAGATTTCCAGGGTGATGCCGAAGAGTCACGTCGTGGCCGTTATGCCTCCTTGCTGTATAGCAAGGTGAGCCGTAAAGGAATCCGGATGAGTGAGGCGATCAGCTATATGATGCGTCGAGACTGGTTTACCTTGATGATGGTGGATTCGGGAGATGCCGACACCTCGATTTTGGGATACACCCACCGTTACAACGAATCGTTGGTTCCGGTGCGTCAGATCTTCACGACCAACAGCAATACCACGTTGGCGGCGATGGAGATTGTGACGACCAAGTACGGCCCGATGTTCTTTGCCGATATGGCGGTCAACCCCAGTCCTTCGGTGGAGGATCTGGTCAATATTGCCGTGATGACAGCGCGTGCGGTACGTAACTTCGGTATCGAGCCGGTGATTGCGATGCTCTCGCACTCCAACTTCGGAACCCACAACGAACCCTTGGCCTCCAAGATCTCGAAAGCGGTGGAGATCCTTCACTATCAATACCCCGACTTGTTGGTCGACGGAGAGATGAAGGCCGACATTGCCCTGAACAAGAAGGCTCGCATGGAGTTCTATCCCTTCAATAAGTTGGGCGATCGCGAAATCAACGTTCTGATCTTCCCGAACCTGTCGTCAGCCAACATCTCCTACAAGATGATGGAGATTCTGGGTGGCGCTGAGGTGAATGGGCCGATCCTCATGGGTCTCACCCGTTCGTGCGTTCACTTGATTCCGGAGGTTGCCTCGACGCGTGCCATTCGCAACTTGAGTGTGATTGCTGCGGCAGAGACCATTTCAACCAAATAGCGCGGCGCAGCGTCGCGTTGCAAAGACCCAAAAAAGCGATCGGATCGTACTTCCCGATCGCTTTTTTGTATCTTTGCGCAAGAGGAGCAATCTCTCTCAATTGAAAAATATAAAACCATGAGATACTATTGGCAGACCCTTTGTCTGACGCTGTGGAGTGCAGCGGCAGGATCGACGCTTGCGGTACAGGCGCAGTCGCCTTTGGAGAATCCCCAGATTGTCGGAGCCTTGAACGAGCAGCCGGGAAGTCGGATTCAGAGCTATAATAGCCGCGAATTGGCACTCCAGGAGGAGGATAAGGAGTCCCTCTATCTGCGTTCGCTCAACGGGGAGTGGCGCGTGAAACACTTTCAGGAGGCGGTAGCGTTGGACTCTACAATGGCCGCGGTGGAGTTGGATGATTCGGCGTGGGAGAAGGTCTCGATCCCCGAAAAAGAGGGGAATGGCGCTTGGGCTACGGTCTATCGTCGTGTCTTTACAATGCCTTTCAAATGGATCGACCGTGAGGTTTTTGTGCGCCTTGATGCGGTGAGTCGAGCCTATACGGTCTATGCCAACGGGCATCCGGTGGGCTATCACGCGGATTCCAAGACGCCGGCCTATTTTGATATTACGCGTTATGTGGCCGATGGGAAGAACACGATCACGGTGATTGCCTATGCACACCCGGTGTCGGAGAAGATCGAAAACCGCAATTTGGTAAAGGGAACGGCCATCGAGGGCGAGGTGACTGTGATGGCACAACCCAAGGTGCGCATTCGAGATTTTGTGGTCGACACCCGGTTTTCGCCCGAGGGGAACGGCTTGTTCAGCTTCGGCGCGATTGTCAAATCGCATCTGCTCAACCCCAAGGAGGTCAACGTCTACTATGAATTGATTGCGCCCGACGACTCGACGGTGATCTCGCACGGCAAACGGGATGCCCGCTTTCGCCTGCGACTGGAGGATACGGTGCGGTTTTTTGCCAACCTCCCGAATATTGAGAATTGGAGTTACGAGAGCCCGAAGCTCTACACCGTGGCGTTGCGCTTGCAACATGAGGGTCGTTTTACCGAATACACCAAGGTGAAGGTGGGTTTTCGCACCGTGGAGTATGACACCACGGGTATGCGCATCAACGGAGTCCCAGTAACGCTTTATGGGGTCGATTATGCGCTTCCTCGGGAGGAGGAGCAGTGGCGTCGCGATTTGGCCGATTTTCGCAAACGGGGCATCAATTTTCTGCGGATTGCAGACAATCCCGCGTCGGATCGGTTCTACACCTTGGCAGATCAATACGGCATCTATCTCTGCAATCGGGCGAATCTGGATGCACGGCAGAGCGGAGGCTCCCTACAACGCGGAGGAACACCGGCCAATGACACCCTGTGGGCGAGTGCCTACACCGATCGGGTGATGAATATGTATTATACCTCCCAAACCCATCCCTCAATCTTGATGTTCGAGTTGGGCGGTGAGGCCGGTCGAGGCTATGGAATGTATGAGGCCTACCTGCGCCTCAAAGCAGAGGAGACAGAGCGGCCGGTGATCTACGAGAGTGCCGGAGCCCAGTGGAACACCGACATGGTGGTGGGGACACCCGAGGGGCGCAATGCCTCGGACACGCGGTTTACGCTCCACTTTGCATCGTCGGAGAGCACCGGTGAGGCGGGAAATCCGGTGGCTCAATCGACGATCCTTGAGGCTCCGGGCATAGGGAAGTTCGAACTTTTCAACGGCTGCATGATCGCCGATTTGCGCAATTTCCGCGTAGGATACACCATTACCTCGGGATCCAAGCAGAAATTAGTTGCCGAGGGGATCTGTCCGGTGGCATTGGCTCCCCAGCAACGTACGACCGTACAGGTTCCGTTGGAGGGCGTCAAGCCGGGGAAATACACGCTGACGATCTACTTGGCCTATAAAGATTCGGAACCGGTGGCTCCGAGCGGTGAGCGGATTGTGGAACGGAGTTTTCCGTTGGTGGTTCCCAAGCCTCCGAAAAAATAGAGATTGTACGGGACGGGGCGGAATCCCTACCTGCCCGAGTATGAGAGACCGAATGTGCCAGCGTGCAGATTCGGTCTCTCGTTTTCTCCGAAGGCCTTGGCGCGGCGAGGAAACATGCTCTGCTTCTGAGTTTGTTGCGAGGGGGTTGCATGGTGACGGTCTGTTCCTTTTGACCTATAAGTTCCTATAAGTCCCCGAAAGTCCTCATAAATCTCGATCACACGACAAGTCCCCTTTCTCCGATATTTCCTCGATCGCTCCAGTACAAAATAAGCAGCGGGGCATGAATCTTACATTCATGCCCCGCTGCTTATTATATATGGGGATTACCTCTTTCAGGCAACCCTTGTGAATGCCTTAGTCCTTCAATTTGGCCGATAAAAATTCGCGGTTTAATCGGGCAATGTGCGCAATCGAGATTCCTTTGGGGCACTCGGCTTCGCAAGCACCGGTGTTGGTGCAGGCTCCGAAGCCCAATTCGTCCATTTTGGCAACCATAGCCTTTGCACGACGAGCTGCTTCGACCCGACCTTGCGGAAGTTTGGCCAACGAGGAGACACGGGCTGCGACAAACAGCATGGCCGAGCCATTCTTGCAGGTTGCCACGCACGCACCGCAACCAATGCAGGCGGCTGCATCCATACTCTCATCTGCGTCGGGTTTGGGAATCGGAATCGCATTGGCATCGGGTACTCCGCCGGTGCTCACCGAGACGAAACCGCCAGCCTGAAGAATCTTATCGTAGGCACTACGGTCTACGGCCAGATCCTTGATGACCGGGAAGGCGCGTGAACGCCACGGTTCGATCGTGATCGTATCGCCATCTTTGAATTTACGCATATGGAGCTGGCAGGTGGTGATGTCGGTGTCGGGCCCATGGGCATGACCGTTGATGTGCAAGGAGCACATTCCGCAGATTCCCTCACGGCAATCGTGGTCGAAGACGATGGGATCCTCCCCTTTCTTGATGAGGTTATTGTTCAAGATGTCCAACATCTCCAGGAATGAAGTGTCGGGCGAGATATTATCGACGGTGTAATCGACGAATTTCCCTTGAGCCTGGGCGTTTTTCTGACGCCATATTTTTAATTTCAGATTCATGAATTCAAAATTTACGTGATTCAACACGGTTTGAAACTAATATTTCCCGTTGGCCGAGACGCGGCGTGCGTCCGCTTGCAACGCGCTGAGACGGGGCTGTGGAGCCACCCTCTCGAAGGGGTGTTTAGTCCTTGTAGTTACGTTGCGCCAAGTGTACCGCCTCGAAGGTGAGGGGTTCTTTCACCAACTCCGGTTCTTTGTCGGTTCCGGTGTAGGCCCATGCGGCTACGTAAGCAAAGTCTTCGTCGTCTCGTTTGGCTTCGCCTTCGGGAGTCTGCATCTCAACCCGGAAGTGTCCACCGCAGGATTCGTGACGGTTCAGACCGTCGCGTGCCATCAATTCGCCCAACTCCAAGAAGTCGGCCAAACGAATCGCCTTCTCCAACTCTTGGTTGAACTCTTTGTCGGTGCCCGGAACGTTGACATTGACCCAGAACTCCTTGCGCAGGGCTTGAATCTCGACAATCGCTTTCTCCAAGCTCTCCTTGGTACGTGCCATACCGACATTCTCCCACATGATGTGACCCAACTTTTTGTGCAGGTCGTCCACCGTGTCTTTACCCTTGATCGAGAAGAGTTTTGCGATTTTCTCTTTCACCGATTTCTCGGCAGCCTCAAACTCGGGGGTGTCGGTCTTCACCTTGGGCGACTGAATCTCGTGCGAGAGGTAATCGCCAATGGTGTAGGGAAGTACAAAATAACCGTCGGCCAAACCCTGCATCAATGCCGAAGCACCCAGACGGTTGGCTCCGTGATCCGAGAAGTTGGCCTCCCCGATGGCATAGAGTCCGGGGATGGTGGTCATCAGGTTGTAATCGACCCAAATACCGCCCATGGTGTAGTGTACGGCCGGGAAGATGGTCATCGGTTCTTTATAGGGGTTGACGTCGGTAATCTTCTCATACATCTGGAAGAGGTTGCCGTAGCGTTCGCGAATGGTCTGTTCGCCCAAGCGTGCGATGGCGGTCGAGAAGTCCAAGAATACGGCCAATCCGGTGTCGTTTACGCCGAAGCCGGCATCGCAACGCTCTTTGGCAGCACGCGAAGCCACGTCACGGGGAACCAAGTTTCCGAAGGCCGGATAGCGACGCTCCAGATAGTAGTCGCGATCCTCTTCGGGAATCTGCGACGCCTTGAGTTTCTTGGCGCGGATTTTCTCGACGTCCTCTTTCTTTTTGGGAACCCAGATTCGACCATCGTTACGCAAGGACTCGGACATCAGGGTCAGTTTAGACTGCTGGGTGCCGTGTACCGGAATACAGGTGGGGTGAATCTGCGTAAAGCAAGGGTTTGCAAATGCGGCACCCTTCTTATAACATTGCCATGCAGCCGATCCGTTGGAGTTCATGGCGTTGGTCGAGAGGAAGAAGACGTTGCCGTAACCGCCCGTGGCCAGCACAACGGCATGAGCCCCGAAACGTTCGATCTCTCCGGTGACCAAGTTACGGGTGATGATACCCCGTGCTTTGCCCTCCACCATCACCAGCTCCAGCATCTCATGACGGGGGTAGCTCTTCACGCTTCCCTGGGCAATCTGGCGATTCAGAGCCGCATAGGCTCCCAAGAGCAACTGCTGTCCGGTCTGACCGCGAGCATAGAACGTACGTGAAACCTGAGCACCACCGAAGGAACGGTTGGCCAACAATCCGCCGTATTCGCGAGCGAAAGGTACGCCTTGAGCGACACACTGGTCGATAATCAGGTTCGACACTTCGGCCAAACGATAGACGTTGGCTTCCCGGGCACGGTAGTCACCGCCCTTGATGGTGTCGTAGAAGAGACGGAATATCGAGTCGTTGTCGTTTTGGTAGTTCTTGGCTGCATTGATACCACCCTGTGCGGCAATACTGTGAGCACGACGGGGAGAGTCGCTGATGCAGAAAACCTTGACGTTATATCCTAATTCTCCGAGAGAAGCAGCCGCAGAGGCACCACCCAATCCGGTTCCGATGACGATGATGTCGAGTTTACGCTTATTCGCCGGGCTGACTACCTTGATTTCGGCTTTGTGTTTGCTCCATTTTTCGGCCAATGGACCTTGAGGAGCTTTTGAATCTAACTTTATCATGTCTATATTCAATTTTTTGTTTTTCAGTCCGTAAAAGATCCCTTAGCAGCAGACTCCACCGCACAGGCTCCGAAGATAGAAGACCACAACCACCACGGCAAAACCGAGGAAGATGATCGTAGAGAAGACATTCGCGATACATTTAAGGCGTTGCAGCCACACCTGGTTGTCCCAACCGATGGTTTGGAAAGCACTCCAAAAGCCGTGGGTCAAGTGGAACCATATTGCGGCAAACCATACCAAGTAGATCAAGCAATAGATCGGATTGGCGAAGAGGTCTGCAATATAAGCTGCTCCGTCGGTCGGGCCGAAGGCTCCCAGCTCATGGTTCCCGATGATCTCGGCAAACTGCATATTATACCAGAAGTTGTAGAGGTGCAGCAGCAGCCCCACTACGACGATGGCGCCCAGAACGAACATATTGCGCGAAGCCCATTCCACCTCTTTGGGCATTGCGGTCACTGCGTAACGCTGTGTGCCGCGTGCACTGCGGTTGTTGAGCGTCAATGCGGTGGCATACACGATGTGCACCAGAAAACCGCCCGCCAAGATCAACGTGCCGGCCAGCGCATACCAGTTAGCACCTAAAAATTCACAAATCGCATTGTAGGCGTCGGTTGAGAAGACGGCTGCAATGTTCATCG
>JAQUZZ010000256.1 GCA_028691095.1 Alistipes sp.
TAACTCGATACTACTCACAATTAAACTATTATAAATCAATTTACAGCAGTTATAAACTATTCCATCCTATCGGTTGATAAATCGGAAGGTGAATGCGCACTCCGAGAGGTGGTTTTTCGCCTCATCGACGGTTTTGCACCGAGTTATCAACATTTATCCCAGATAATTGATCCATGAAATCGCTATTTATCAACAACCGTTTATACACCTATCCGGAGTACTGGGAGGAGCTGCAATGGAAGCAATTCATCGCCCTCTACGACTATGCACACCCATCCCAAGACGCCCCCTCAACCCTCCCCTCTCAGAGACGCGAAACCGAACCGATCCAACGCGAGAAGGCCTCAACGTCGAACCCCTCACGGGTTGCCTCGGCACGCCATATATTGGAGTGCATGGCCGACGTCGAACCCACCTACACCGATCGATGCGATCCACAACGCATGGTGCAATTCGCCGACTCGATGGTGCGTCGATTTTTAGTCCGGAAAGAGGGTGGCCCCCCTCAACGCGAAGCCGCAGCCACGCTCTCTGACGAAGCACAAGAACTCCTACCCGAATCACGGATGCCCCGCACGGAGCGTGGAATGGACGGAGAGTCGCTGCCGCTCTACGACACCCAAGCAATCGAATTTTGCGAAGCCAGCGACCTCTATGCCGAAGCACCTTGGCGGTATGCTCCCTGGATTGCAGCGCTCCTCTGTCGGCCTCGTCAGGAGACCTACTCCGAAGCCAACATTCGACGACAAGCCGAAAAATTCCGCGTCCTCTCCATGACGCGCATCTTTCGGGTGCTAAGGCTCCTGCACAACGTCCATCAAACCCTGCGTCAACTCTATCCGGCTTGCTATGCCGTCTCGCAGGGCGGGCACACACCCCTGACCCATCCGACATTCACGTGGAGCGACTGGATCAGATGGGGCGGGCATTTCGACATTCGAGAGATCCAGCAACTGCAACAAATGCCCCTCTATGACTTTATGGGTCTCATGCAGAGTCGCATTCTCTTTGAACGTACCCAACACCCAACGCAAGAGCGCCCACAATCCTAATAGACCCAAGAACGCGCCCCGCTCCGGTCGATCCCCGCGTGGCGACCTGTCCAACCCATCACCCATTCCTCTTTGAAGTGACCGAAAAGAGGGATGGAGCCCTTGGGTCACAATATACTCCTGAATATACCGATCCATTGCACCTCTGAATGATGATGAAACTCTTTATTGACGGAATAGAGGCGGATCTGGATCCGAAAACCGAAGTATCCATCTCCCTGGGTATCGCCTCCATTACAAAAATCGAAACCGGACGTACCGGCTACTCCAAAACCTTGAAAGTACCCCTCACGGCAACCAATCGTCGCATCTTCGGCGATGCCGATCAGGTGCATGCCGCCGACCTCTTCAATCGAGAGACCCATACGGCATTCATCGAGGTCGAAGGGTGCAGAGTCATGGAGGGTGCACCACAACTGTCTCGCTGCGAAACACTGGCTCAGGGCGGAGGTTGGTACTACCTGAACTTGATCGGCGCGGGAAAGGGATGGGTGAAAGCTGCGGCCGAAACCATGCTCCGCGAAACGGAGATCGACTTTGAACAAACCCTCACCCCCGCGGTCGTGCTCCAAAGTTGGAGTTGGAATCAACCCGTGCGATTCCTGCCCGTACAACGCGATCGGCTCAAGATCAACGCGGAGAGCCTCAACGAAGGGGTCAGAATGCTCACCTTCTCGGACTACCACCCCTTTCTGCACATCAAATCCGTGTTGGATGCCATCGTTCAGGCGGCGGGGTACACGATCGTCTCCGAATTTATGAACAGCGACTCTTTCCAGTCGCTCTACATGAGCGGTTGCTATCCGGAAAAAGAGGTCGAACAACTCGCCAATCGCATGGGGTTTCTGGCCGGACGATGGAGTGAGGCCTCGGCTGTGGCCGATCGTTTTGGCAGAGTCTATGCCGACCCCTTCACGACGGTGGCCTCGATCGGAAATCTGGTGGACACGGCCGACCCAACCGAGAGTGCGTCGGACGGAACGGTGGCTGAGGGCGTCTACAACACGAATCAATGCTTCCGAAAGGTGGAAGGGCGCATCGCCTTCTATCCGACAGAGGTGATCTCCGTGGGTTTTGAATACGCGCTACACTATCAGAGCGATTTCAGAATCGGAACTCGGGCTGCGTTGACCTGCTTCGATCGCGTCTACCTGGACGACAACACAGAACACTGCTTCAAGGTCATGAACCGCTATGAGGATCGAAAAGCTCAGTTCGGAGGAGGGTGGAGCTACCGATTCACCTATCAACAAAACGGCGTCACCGTGACCCTCCAAGCGTTTACCTCACGCAGCACCCTCCTCTCCGTGCCCCTCGGCGAAGGGATCGACACCCCTCAACTCTGGATCTTACAGGAGGAGGTCTTCCAGCTCTACACAGAGGATTGGGCACTCTATGACGGATATATCGAAGAGACTGGAACCGTGGAAGTGGAGCTGACCGTACGCAGTGCCGCATCGGTCGCGTCGGCCTCAAACCCCCGATATTTTCATCGCATCCACTTCGGAGGAGCAGAAGAGGGGATGCACCTCACCGTATACCGCTCCTGCACCCTCAAACCGATCTTCATTCCCCATCCGTGCGAAGGATCGACCGTCACGTTTGCGGAGGTGGGGGCACACGAAATTCGACAAATCACGCTCATACAAGCACTCAAACAGCTCTTCAATCTCTATTTCTACACCGACACCCTGACCCGCACCCTCTATATCGAACCGCGAGAGAGCTTCTATCGCAACGATGTCGAGGTGGATTGGCGGGATCGCATCGATCTCCAGAAACCCATCGTCGTGGAGGAGGCCGGGAGAGAGCAGGCACAGAACTTCACCCTGCGTTATGCCGAAGGGGACGGAAGTGCCGCACGTTGGGACGAAGCTCACAAGGAGATCTTCGGTCGCTGGAGTGTGGCGGTGGGGGATCGTTTTGCGCAAACCACGGAACAAAACTATGTGAACCCCCTCTTTACCCCCACAATTCAACGCAC
>JAQUZZ010000009.1 GCA_028691095.1 Alistipes sp.
CCGATGACCCGTGGCATCTTCGGCTCCCACGGAATTCCGGCCATCACATCCACCGCATCGGCTCCGCCAACCCCGATCGCAACCATACCCAAACCACCGGCATTGGGGGTGTGCGAATCGGTTCCGATCATCATGCCTCCCGGGAAGGCATAGTTCTCCAGCACCACCTGATGGATAATTCCCGCTCCGGCACTCCAGAATCCCAGTCCGTAACGATTGGCCACACTCCGCAAGAAATCGTACACCTCGCGATTGACCGTTCGAGCGGTATTCAAATCCGCTTGCGCACCACAGTCGGCCTGAATCAAGTGGTCGCAATGCACCGACGCTGGCACGGCCGAACGATCACGCCCCGCATTCATAAACTGCAACAACGCCATTTGCGCCGTCGCATCTTGCATGGCCACGCGGTCGGGTCTAAAATTGACATAATCCACGCCCCGCTCAAACGGCTTGGCATCGGCAGCATCGTAAAGGTGAGCATAGAGAATCTTTTCGGCCAACGTCAGCGGTGTACCCTTGACTTCGCGCGCCTGCGCCACGCGTTGAGAGAAAGTCGAATAGACCTTACGGATAAGTTCAATATCAAACATGCTGTGAATTTTTAAGCATTTTGTGCTATTTATGATTTCAGATTGCAAATTTCAAGCCTCATTGCACGTCGCGCATCGGCTCGAAACAGGTGTTCCACCTTGCAGTGGCACACGCTCTTCACTCCCTGCCTTTGCGCGCGTTACGCGTGCGGACAAAGGTAACGATTTTCCTCTAATTTTTGCACCCTCCCCCTTCTTCAGCAGGGTCGAGGCGCAGAAAAGAGCGCAACGATCGCTCCGGATTCAGACCTCGGAAGCGGAGTTCGGCTGCTCGGGGTTTTCGGGTTTCTGCGATTGTTTGAGGGTATGCAACTGAAGGATCTCGGCTCTTTTCCGATCGCGAAAATGTTGGATCTGTGCCACGAGTTCATCCGGATCGTCACAACTAACGATGTACGAGTCCTCGTAAATATCCTCGATCAGCACCAGGGTCTTGCGTCCCGACGCATAGACCCGAAAGAGAGTCCAGCTCTGGAAATTAAAATAGTATCCGTAATAGCCCCAGAAGCCGTAACTGCCGATCAACGGCCACAAACGACGGAACTCCTCCCGATCCAGCCGCCGCACGAGTTCGATATCTTCGACATGGATCCGGGTCAGATCCACCACACAATGGATCTCCAGCATCGCCTCACTGAGCAGCAGGAAGCGAGGGATCGAGAGCACATAGAGCGTAATGATAGACAAGACGAAGAAGAGCATCCATGCCGGAAGATAATCCCCTCCCCACACAAAATGGAACCACACAAAAAGAGCAGCCACCACCGAGAGCAAGCCGATCGTAATTCTTCGGGTTCTTCGGTCAAAATGATATTGATAACGTTGTTCCATCACTTTTCAAATGACGTAAAGCGATCGGATGCCGAAGTTTTCCCTCTGCGCGCTCCTCGTTCCGATCGACGCAACACCATACTCATAAACACGGCAAACACCGCAGCACAGACCACCGCATTCACCCCGATCGATCCCACAGACTCTCCGGTATGGAAGATCCATCGCTCTCCCCCGTAGAGGATCCCAAAGGTCACCGCAAAGAAAAGCGCAAAATAGAGAATGAAATGGAGAAAAATTTTCATGGTATTAAGCACATCGTGCTATTTATTAGCAATAAACACATCGGTATATCCGGCATCTGCCGTGAAAAAAGAGTCCATTATTCTTGGGGGAGGAGCGAGCCGCGGTATTTTACGACCGTCCCTTGGAGTCTATCCCTCCTTTTCTCCGAAATACTCTCCCAGAAATTGATGGAAGTTTTGCAAGGTTTCATCCATCGAGACATACGAACGACCTCCCGCTGCATTCCGATGACCTCCGCCGTCAAAATAGCGACGAGCGAACACATTGACATCCACATCGCCCCGCGAACGCAACGACACCCGCACACTGTGCTTGGTCTGGATGAACATGGCCGACATCCGAATGCCTCGGATCGAGAGCGGGTAGTTGACAAAACCCTCGCTATCGCCCTGAATAAAGTTGAATCGACGCATCTCCTCCTCGGTCAGGGAGACATGAGCGACCCCGTATTTGTAGTTGGTCACCATCTTGTCGTTGAGCATATACCCCAGCAACCGCATCCGCCCCTCCGAGAAGTTGTCATAGACGCTACTATTCACATAGGGAACATTCACACCCCGTTCGATCAGTACGGCAACCGCCCGGAAAAGCTCCGCGGAGAGCGTGCTGAAACTAAAGTTGCCCGTATCGGTCATGATGCCCACATACATCGACTCAGCCATTGCCTGGTCGATCGACTCTTCGCCCGCCAAAGCCATAATCAACTGATAGACGATATAGGAGGTAGAGCAGGAGTGGGTATCCGAGAACTGCAACACATATCCATCAACCGGAGGATGGAGGTGATGATCAATCAGGATGCGCAGGGCCGTCGTATTGGCCGTCACCGTATCGGTCACCCGATCGAGACGGTTGATTTGATTGAAGTCCATGCAAAAGATGATCTCCGCCTCTGCAATGAAGCGCGCCATGATCCCGTCGACATCATCCTTGAAGACCCCGATATGCCCTATATCGGTCATCCACTCCAAGAAATAGGGGTAACGATTCGGCGCAATGCACAGGGTGGTGTGCCCCAGTCGCTCCAAGTAGGCGCGCCAAGCCAACGCAGCCCCAATCGTGTCTCCATCGGGATTGGTGTGAGTGAGCAAGGCGATCTTTTTCGGTGCACCTTGCAGTATTTCGCGCAACTGATCTAATTTCTGTTCTGTAATAACCATCGTATCCTCTTTTTTCATGCAATCAACGCTCTTGTCTTTCTCTATGGTTCCGTCTGTACTTCGATCAATCCGGAACGTTGGGGAAGGTTCGGGGTGGAGAGGGGCATCGGAACCCACGTCGACTCCGGCTGTGTCGTGCTCTTCGTCTGCATCGCCATCGACTTCGATCCGCTGATCTCGCCTAACGCATACTGCAACAGAAACTCGTCGGGATCGCCCAATGCGGCCATCTGATCCTGATTGAGCAAATCGTCCGCCGCAATATCTGGCGTAAAGCCGTTTTGATACTCCGACTCCATATTTTTATTAAATGCCTTTTGGGTAATGGGATGCAATTTAAGCATATAGTCCGAAGAGGTGATCTCGGTCGACCCCACATTCTTCCCCTCGGTCGTTGTCCCGATCAATCGCACCGACATATAGGGTCTCAGCGTATTGATCACAGCCTCACTGGCTGAGGCCGTCCATTGACCCGAAAGGACATAGAGTCGCTTCAGATCCAAGTTGTAGTTTTGCATCTCCGCTTTGGAAAGGAACGGCGAGACAACGTCGCCCCCGTGTCGTGCCGTCTGAGCCTCGTTGTAACGCGCGATCATGAAGGTCTGCCCCAAGGCCGAAGCGGGACAGAGCATACTGCACAACAACTGACAAGTGAGAATATACCCCCCGCTATTGTAGCGCAAATCCAGCACCAGTTCATCAATGCCCTGCTGTTTGAAGGCCGCGAACATACTCTTCATCTGGGTATGGTATTCATAGTTCGGCAGCCCCCCCGGGCCCGACTCAAAGGCATTATAGACCAAATAACCGATGCGGTGAGATCCGCGCTCAAACACCGTGGAGTAAAACAGCGGCGAGATCTGCAAAAGCTCCGCAGCCTCCACGGAGAGGGTCTGAGCATCGGTCACTACATACTGCTGTTCTCCGCTCTCGGTAGTGATATACCGGCATCGCTCCACCTCAAAGGTTGTCGCACCGCCTTGCTTGAGGCTGCTCAGATCCGACGCATAGATCGGCTTCCCTTTGATCGTACGAATCCAATCCCCCCGTTTCAATCCGGCACGCGAGGCAGGCGAATCAGGAACGACAAACAGCACCCGAGCCGTATAGATCTGATGATTCTCCGAATCATAGTATTGCTGGTATTCAAACCCGTATGAACGAGTATCTCCCACCAACGCCTTACTTCCTGTACGTTCGAGATAGGAGTAAAAGTAGTTTTTTCCTCCCGCGTGCTTCCCGTCGTTATCACTGCTGCGCGGAGAGAGCAGGCTCTGGAAGAAGCTTTCACACGCTTGATCGTAGTAAGGCGTAACGGTCTGAGTGTAATCGGTATAGAGATACTGCGCCTTCATCTGGGAGTAGATCCACCGATTGGCATCTTCATCGACATAGGGTGAGGGTGTAGGCTCCTCGGCCGGCCCTTTGGCACACGATCCTGCCAGCAGGAGCACTCCCGTCAGCCATACTCCGATAGAAAATCTACTCTGCATCTCGATATATTTTATAGGTAAGTCACGAATTGAGACCCTCTCAATCTAAGGAAAACCGTTACTTTTTCGATCCGTAAAACGCAAGTTAAAGGGCTTTTACAAAAGCCTTATGTTCTTCGATAACCCCCTCCCTTCCTTCCCCAACCCGTGGGGAGAAGAGCGATTCGGTGGAACTTCACGAATTGAGCCCCCTCTTCCGATTCCAAAATGAGGGAAGCGCGTAATGGACAAAGATAGTAATTATTTTATGCTTTGCCGTCCGTTTCCGGCGTAGTTTGTTGAGCCGAAGTGCGGGCATAATAGCGACACCAAGGGGTCAACCCACACTGGGCACACTGTGGCTTACGAGCCTGACACACATAACGGCCGTGGAGAATCAACCAATGATGCGCCACCGGCAACAACTCCGCAGGAATATGTGCGGTCAGCTGCTGCTCGGTTTGCAGGGGGGTCTTCGCCGCCGTGGTCAATCCCAAACGAGCAGAGACCCGAAACACGTGGGTATCAACGGGCATCACCGCCTCATGAAAGATGACGATGCCGATGACATTCGCTGTTTTGCGTCCCACCCCCGGCAGGCGTTGCAAAGCCTCCTGATCCGAAGGCACGACACCCCCGAACTCCTCCACCAACTTGCGCGCCATGCCGACCAGATTCCGCGCTTTGTTGTTCGGGTAGGAGATACTCTTGATGTAGGCATAGACCTCCTCTTGCGTCGCCTCGGAGAGGGCTTGGGGTGTCGGAAATCGCTCAAAGAGGGCGGGGGTCGTGAGGTTCACCCGCTTGTCGGTGCACTGGGCGGAGAGGATCACCGCCACCAACAATTCATAGGGGTTGCGATAGTGCAACTCGCTCTCTGCCGAAGGCATCTGCTCGGCAAACCAGTGTAAGATATGGTCGTATCGCTCTTTGAGTCGCATGATTCACTCCATTTAACGTGAATAGTACTGGATGTCACTGTTGCAAAACGAGATTTGCTTGCGTTTATTCTCTCGATCCTTCAGAAATTACACTCCGCAAGTCTCTCTTCTAAAACCCGCTCCACTCCCCATAATCGGAGAGTGGAGCGGAGAAAAATCATCTCTGCATCCCGTGTGCGTTGGCGACACGGATCCGCCGCAACGTGTCGTTTCGCTATAAGAGTCGTTCTAAGATCGGGATCAGCACCGCCGTGGTGACGCCCATCAACCCGATGGCAAGACCGCTGATCGCGCCCTCAACCGCCCCCAACTCCATGGCGCGTGCCGTTCCCAGTGCGTGTGCCGCGGCTCCCATTGCCAGTCCCTGTGCAATGCGACTCTCGACCCCGATGCGACGCAGCACCCACGGGCCTACGATTCCCCCGAAGACGCCCACCACAATCACCGCGATCGACGTCAGTGCAGGAATTCCTCCCGAGCTCTCCGACACGGCCAGTGCAATCGGTGTGGTCACCGACTTCGGTTCCAAGGATGCCACAATGGCAGGGGCTGCCCCCAGCCACCGCGCAATCCATACGACACTGAGGATCCCCACCACACTACCCACAAAGATGGAGACCACAATCGAAATCACATTGCCCCGAATATTCCGGATCTGGTCGTGCAGCACATAACCTAAAGCCACCACCGAAAGTCCCAACAGGAAGTCAATCACCTGCGTCTTCTCTCGGTAGCATTCATAATCTACCCCCGTCAACTTCAGAAAGCCGATCAGCACCGCCATGGAGACCAAAACCGGATGCAACAGCGCGCACGGGAAGCGTTGCCGCAGTACCACCGCGGCCAGATAGACCCCAAGGGTCAGGGTCAACAGAAAGAGTTGAGAGTTAAGCAGGGTCTCCATCGTGTGGTTTTGAAAGTGAGGTTTTGTGCTTCATCCGTCGCTCCAAGCGTTGCTCGACCCATCCGACGACGGCAATCACCAACACCGTACTCGCCAACGAGGCAACGATGATGGCCACCATATAGTGACTCAGCAGAGAGTAGGAGGTAATCAACCCCACCCCCACCGGCACAAAAAAGAGCATCATGTGACGCAGCAGAAAACGCGAGACTCCTTCGACCTGAGCCGGACGGATCCAACGCAACGAGAGAGCCCCAAACAGCAATAGCATCCCCAGCACACTCCCTGGGATGAAGTGGTGCATCAGCGTCGACAGCACGCATCCCATCAAATAACAAAACAGCAACAAGAAAATTCCAGTCATAGACAAACTTTAAGCACAGCGTGCTATGGATTAAAAACTCGACTTCTGTTCCTCAAAACACTATCCCAAGATGCGCAATCGTGCAATCCGACGCAACAGGGTCTTGCGTCCTGCCGCCCCGAAGTCGACCGAGAGTTTCTGATCGCCATTCCACAGCTCAATCGCCGTGATCTCGCCCACGCCGAACTTCTCATGTTGCACACGCATTCCGACCTGCAAGCCGCCCGCAATCTCTTGGGAGGCTTGGGGTTCGGGAGCCCCTTGCAAGGGCGCGGAGTCCTCTGCCACCGCACGTACCCCCATACGACGAAACCGACCTTCGGGAGTAGGCACCTGCACCTTCGGAGTTGCTCCCTCCCGTGAGGAGCGCTCACGCTCAGGGTAGTAGGTACGAGCCGCCCCTTGGTAGGGCATACGCCCCTTGGGGGTGCGCTCCTCCTCCCCCTGTCCCTCTCGACGCAACGCCCGAGGGCGAGGTATGGCAAAAGAGGGCCCCGCATCATTCAGTTCTTCCGCAGAATCTGTCTCCAACTCCGACTCGTCAAACTGGAGATCGAGATAACGGCCGTCGATTTCGCCCAAAAAGCGGCTGGGACGCGAAAAGGTCATCTCCCCCCATTTAAACCGGGATTCGGCAAACGACAACATCGCACTCTGCTTGGCACGCGTCAAGGCAACATAAAAGAGCCGTCGCTCCTCTTCCAAACCCTCCGGTGTTCCCAAGCTCATCAGGCTGGGGAAGAGATTCTCCTCCATTCCGGCGATGTAAACATGATCGAACTCCAGTCCTTTGGCTCCATGAACCGTCATGAGCGTCACCTTGTTTCGCTCCTCCGGTTTATCGTTGTCCATGTCGGTGAGCAAGGCTACATTCTGCAACCATTGATCGAGCGTCACGGGAGCCTGAAGGCTCTCACCCGCTTCGTTGCTGATGCGCTCCTGCTCGTCGGCGTAGGCACGAATCGAGTTGATAAGCTCCTCAATATTCTCCAGGGCACTCGTGGCCTCCGGACTCTGCTGCATCTTGTAGCAACCGATGATGCCGGAACGCAGGGCGATCTCCAAGCCCAACTCGTGCGCCGAGGCCGTTCCGCGAAGGGCGGAGAGTTGCACGATCGTCGCCACAAACTCGGTCACCTTCTTGCCGGCCGCCCCCCGCAAGTCCATCTGCTCGGGAGCCAACGTATGAATCGCCTCCCACAACGAAATGCCCTGTTGTGCGGCAGCCGAAGCAATGCGACCCACCGTTACATCGCCAATTCCACGCGCCGGAGTGTTGATAATCCGACGAAAGGCCTCATCGTCCTGCGGGTTGAGCACCAATCGAATGTAGGCTACCAGATCCTTGATCTCCTTGCGTTGATAGAAAGAGAGTCCCCCGAAGATCTTATAGGGAATATTGCGGCTGCGCAACGCCTCCTCCAAAGCCCGCGACTGGGCATTGGTGCGATACAAGATGGCAATCGCGTCATACGCCCCTGAGGTGGCACGGGCGGTGGCCGCAATGTCGTTGGCCACCATCAAAGCCTCCTCCTTATCGGTGTAGGCCTTGATGACGCGGATCTTCTCACCCATCTCTCCGGTCGAGAAGGAGTGTTTCCGAATTTGGCGTGCATTCTTCTCGATGATGCTGTTCGCTGCATTGACAATCGTCTGCGTCGAACGGTAGTTCTGCTCCAACTTGAAAACCTTGGCTGCGGGAAAATCATTCTTGAACCGAAGGATGTTCTCGATCTTGGCTCCGCGGAACGAATAGATGCTCTGTGCATCGTCGCCCACCACACACACTTTGGCCTGACGTTCGGCCAGTCGCTTGACAATCAAGTACTGCGCGGAGTTGGTGTCTTGGTACTCATCGACCAAAATGTAATGAAACTGTTGCTGATACTTGGCCAGCACCTCCGGATAATCACGAAACAAAATGTTGGTCTGCAACAGCAGGTCGTCGAAATCCATGGCTCCGTTCTGGTGGCAGCGCAACGCGTAGCTCTTATAGAGTTCGGCAAACTGAGGTCGCCGCCGCTCTCGATCTTCGGCCAGCAACGAGGCATTGGCCTCATAGGCCGAGGGGGTAATCAGGTTGTTTTTGGCCAAGGAGATGCGTGAGACAATCTCGTTGGGCTTATAGTTTTCGTCATTGAGGTTCATCTCCCGAATCAACATCTTGATCAGGTTGCGCGAATCCGCGGCATCATAGATCGTGTAGGAGGAGGGATAGCCCAAGTGCTCGGACTCGGCACGCAAAATACGAGCAAAGATCGAGTGGAAGGTACCCATCCAGATCTGACGTGTCAGATGGGGTGAGAGCAATGCGCTGATACGCTCGCGCATCTCTGCTGCCGCCTTGTTGGTGAAGGTTAGGGCCAGAATATGATAGGGCGCCACGCCCTGCTCCAGCATATAGGCAATGCGGCAGGTGAGCACCCGTGTTTTGCCGGAACCTGCTCCGGCCACGATCAACGAAGGCTCTTGGTAGTGAGTCACCGCTTCGCGTTGCGCATCGTTGAGAGTTTGAATGTAATCGGACACGTCGAAAGATCAAAAAACAGCAGCCACGGAGTTCTCCGCCTGCAAGGTTAAAATTCAGGTTCCGTCTTCTGCGACAGACGAGGACAAAGGTACACATTCCTCTCCGATTTTTGGGACTTCACGCCTTTTTGAGGTTTCGCCGATCGTTCTCAGACGGAAAATCAACGGCAAAAATGGATAATTTAAAAAAATTGCAATAAATTTGCGTTTCGATCGTTTTCCCCCTTGATTTTATACCACAGAAGAGAGTTAATCTCTGTATATCAACGCTAAAAATACAAAAAAACGTATAAAACGAGAGGCTTCGATTATGACGCATCAGAAACTCGGCGATAAAAACCGCATCTGAGGAATACGACTTGTAATAATCGACAATTTTTCAGCGTTAGAACAAGAGGTCGATCGTCCAAGCGCGACACACGCCTTGGGCACACAAACCCTGATTTTTGAAATAACTTTATTTTAACTGCAATATGAGTGAGGTAATCAACATCAAGGAACTCAACGAGCGCATCGAACGCGAAAGTGTCTTTGTCGATACGCTAAACATGGAGATGAGCAAGGTGATTGTCGGTCAACGTCATTTGGTCGATACACTGCTCATCGGACTGCTCTCCAACGGCCACATTCTGTTGGAAGGCGTTCCCGGGTTGGCCAAGACGTTGGCCATTACGACCCTGGCGCAGGCCGTGAATGCCCGATTCAGTCGGATTCAGTTTACGCCCGACCTCCTGCCGGCCGACCTGATCGGTACGTTGATATACAGCCAGAAGAACGAAGAGTTCTCGGTCAAAAAAGGCCCGATTTTCGCCAACTTCATTTTGGCCGATGAGATCAACCGTTCGCCGGCCAAAGTGCAGAGTGCCCTGCTGGAGGCGATGCAGGAGCGTCAAGTGACCATCGGCGACACCACCTATCCGCTGCCCGCTCCCTTCTTGGTGTTGGCAACACAGAATCCCTTGGAGCAAGAGGGAACCTACCCTCTGCCGGAGGCTCAGGTCGACCGTTTCATGCTCAAAGCCCGCATCACCTATCCCAAAAAACAAGAAGAGCGCGACATCATGCGCCTCAACCTGCAAGGGGGCGGGATGCCTCGTCCCAATCGGGTCATCGCACCGGAGGATATTCTGAAAGCCCGGGAGGTGGTCTCCGACGTCTACATGGACGAGAAGATCGAGAAATACATCGTCGATATCATCTTCGCCACCCGTGAGCCTGCAGAGTACAACCTCTCGAAACTCGCCTCGCTGATTGCCTACGGAGGCTCTCCGCGTGCCAGCATCTCCTTGGCGAAGGCGGCCAAAAGCTATGCCTTCATCAAACGTCGAGGCTATGTCATTCCCGAAGATGTGCGTGCCGTATGCCACGACGTACTGCGACATCGTATCGGCCTGACCTATGAAGCCGAAGCCGAAAACATCTCGACCGAGGAGATCATTACCGAGATCTTGAATAACGTTGAGGTGCCTTAGTCTTCGCGCCCCTCTTGCAGCCCCTGCACGCCTCAAAACCGCCCCCGATCGGGAGGTTTAGCGAACTTAGGAGTGCAAGATCGGATCTACCCATCGAGGCCTTCCCTTCCCATAGGGAGCCTCAACCCACACCCCTCTAAGAGAGCCTGCAAAGCTACACCGTTGCAGAAGGCTCGCCCTTGGGGAGCAATCAACCGTTTCGACGCTAAGTGATGGAAAACAGCAGTGATATTCTCAAACAGGTACGCCGCATCGAGATCAAAACGCGGGGCTTGAGCAACGACATCTTCGCCGGAAAGTACCACAGTGCTTTCAAAGGTCGCGGTATGGCGTTCAGCGAGGTTCGCGAATACCGCATCGGCGATGACATCCGCGACATCGACTGGAATGTGACGGCACGCAGTCGTCAGCCCCACATCAAGACCTATGAAGAGGAGCGTGAGCTCACCATGATGCTCTTGGTGGATGTGAGCGGATCGCGTATGTTCGGCACCACCTCGAAACTGAAAAAGAATATGATCACCGAGATTGCGGCCGTACTGGCCTTCTCGGCCGCCCAGAACAACGACAAGGTGGGATGTATCTTTTTCAGCGATCGGGTCGAGAAATTCATTCCTCCCAAGAAAGGACGCTCTCATGTGCTGATGATTCTTCAAGAGTTAATCAGCTTCCGTCCCACCCACTCCGCGACACAGATTGCCGAGGGATTGCGTTTTCTGACCAATATTCTCAAGAAACGCTCCACGGCCTTTATCCTCTCCGACTTCATGGATACCGAAGAGGGAAAAACCCGATTCGAGGAGGCGTTGAAAATCGCCTCAGGCAAACATGACTTGGTGGGCATCCGGATCTATGACCAACGCGAGGAGTCGCTCCCCGACGTGGGCATTCTGGAGCTTCAAGATGCCGAAACCCGCGAACGGGTATGGATCGACACCGGACTTCGGGCGGTTCGAGAGGCTTATGCGCGGAATTGGAGCGAAAACGACACCCTGATTGACGCCTCTCTCAAACGGTGCCGCGTCGATAGTGTCAAAATCGCAACGGGAGAGGATTACGTCGCCTCCCTCATGAAACTCTTTAAACAACGGTAACGCGTCTGCTCCCCTGTACAGCAGACACCTATACATCGGCATATCAGGCATAGATCGTAATTAAAGGGTTCAATCCTGCTTTGGGGATCCTTACAAATTTATCTCAATCCACACAAGATTCACACACCATGTTTAGAATCTATAAAATAGGCCTTTGGGGCATCGCGTTATCCGGATGGCTCGGCTTGGGAGCCCAATCTGCCCCCCAAGACACGGTTCTCGCTTCGCCACAACACCCTGTGATAGAGGCAACCTTCTCCGCCGATACGGTATTGATCGGCGATCAGTTCTCGCTGAAGGTCAAATTCTCCCAGGATCGCATGGAGCATATCGAGTTCCCAACCTTTGCACAAGGCCACTTGGGTGACTCCTCTCTCATCGAGATCCTCAAAGAGGGCAAGGTGGATACCTTGGCGGTCGAAGGTCGCAAAATCACCTTGGAGAAGAGCTATACGCTGACCTGCTTCGACGAGGCTCACTACCATTTAGGACGTTTCCCCGTCCTCTACATCGACAAAAACATCGTGGACACCCTTTGGTCGCAAGAGCCGTTGCAGATCGTGGTCAACACCCTTCCGGTAGACACGGTCAAACAGAAGATCTTCGACGTCAAAGCGCCCTTGGCTGCTCCGGTTCGGTTCGGAGAGTTTAGCGGCTACTTGGGAATGACCTTAGGCGGTGCGGCTCTCTTGGCTCTTTTGATTTGGGTGATCGTCCGTCGGTTGCGCAATCGCCCGATCTTGGGCTCCAAGACGGTGTCCGACGAACCCGCTCACGTCGAGGCCATCCACCGGTTGGAACATCTGCACAATCAGAAACTGTGGCAGAGCGGCAAACACAAGCTCTACTACACCGGGTTGACCGACATCTTGCGCGGCTATCTGGCGCGACGCTACCCTCTCAAAGCTATGGAGATGACCTCACAGGAGATTCTGACCGCCTTGCGGAGTGAATCCATTCCCGAGAAGAGCCTCTCGCGTTTGCAGGAGGTCTTGGTGACGGCCGATTTTGTGAAATTCGCCAAATACACCCCCGAGAATGACCAAAACGAGACCGCCTATGAGGATGCCTTCTATTTTGTCGAGGAGACCAAACCCAGCGAGGTGGAGACCCCTGTGATACAAATCGAACCGATACAACCCAACGACCCCAACGAAAAAAAGGAGGCTCAATCATGATCCGTTTCATCGTACTGCTCTTGCTCTCGGTCGGATGCGGTTCCGTAGCCGTCGGACAGAAATATCCGGAACGACGTGAAATCCGTTCCGGCAATAAACTCTATGAGAAAGGAAGCTACCCGGAGGCCGAAGTGGCCTATCGACGTGCTTTAGAGAAGAAGGCCGACTCCTATGAGGCCAACTTCAATCTGGCCAATACCCTCTACAAGCAGAAACGCTATGACGAAGCGGAGAAGCTCAATGGCCAATTAGCCGCCGACTCAACCCATCTCCAAGAGGCAGCCTCGGCATACTTCAATCAAGGGAATGCGCTCTTTGAGCAACGCAAACTCCAAGAGGCCTTGGAGGCCTACAAAAATTCGTTGCGTCTCAACCCCAACGACCAAGAGGCCAAATTCAACTATGCCTACACCAAAAAATTATTAGATCAGAACAAAGACCAAAACAAAGATCAAAATAAAGATCAGAACAAGGATCAGAACAAAGACCAGAACAAAGACCAGAACAAAGACCAGAACAAAGACCAAAATAAGGATCAGAACAAAGAACAGAACAAGGATCAAAACAAAGATCAAAACAAAGATCAAAATAAGGATCAGAACAAAGACCAAAACAAGGATCAAAATAAAGATCAGAACCAGCCACAGGATCCTCAACAAAACCCCGAAGGAGGCGAACAACCTCAACAAGGCGGCATGAGTCGCGAAGAGGCCGAACGGATGCTGGAAGCGGTGCAAAGCAACGAAAACAACACCAAAAAGAAGGTGGATGAGCAAAAGGCCGTTGTCGTAGGGCGTTCTGGTAAAAACTGGTAGTCGGTCGAGTGCACGATGGTAGTGCACGACGGGACTTGTTTTCGGGGGAGACCTCGAAATCCAATTGAAGCATTGAAACAGATTTTTATTCCAACCATAGCACGGTGTGCTTAGCATGAGAAGATCGTGGAAATAACAAGATTCGCAAATCCTAAACTCTTGTGGCTGTTATTGGTACTGTTGCCAATGATCGGCTACTATATCTATCGCGCACGGCAAGGTAAAGCTACCCTGCAAATCTCCTCGGTTGCGGGGCTTCATCGGTTGCCCCGAGGCGTCAAATACTACCTGCGTTACCTTCCGTTTGTCCTGCGTTGTTTGGCCGTAGCCGCGCTCATCTTCGCCCTCGCTCGACCACAGAGTACCTCCAGCAACAACAACAGCACCACCGAAGGAA
>JAQUZZ010000257.1 GCA_028691095.1 Alistipes sp.
CCCTACACGCCGCTCTTCCGATCTGTGTGGACGGACTCTTTCTGGAGACCCACCCCAATCCTTCGGTTGCCAAGAGCGACGGAGCCAATATGTTGGCCTTGGATCGACTGGAGGGTCTGCTCGATCGGTTGTGCCGGATTCGCACCACCATCAATCAACTCTAAGGATCGAAGGGGGTGCAAGGGGCTTGTCCCCTTCTCCACCCAACCTCTCTCTCAAAAGCCTCGAAACCGTGCCCCGTGCATTGCGTTGCGGGCTGCTGCTTCTCTATCGCATGAACCACTCCGCCCTTTATTCACCCCTCACAAACCTGCTACTCCATCGGTTCGATTCAGGCTCTCGCCCTTAGCTCAACCGATTTTTTGCCCATGAAAGAGAATTGGAAAATGATCTCAGCCATTGCCACCGGTGCAATCCTGTTGATCCTACTGTTAATCTTCACCCTACAACGACGCTTGGAACCCCTCAGCTCGGAGATCCTCTTGGAGTCGAGTCCGGAACCCATCCAAAAACTCTACGGTATTCCCTGTGATTCGAGTACCGTCACCACCCTGAAGATCGAATCCGGCGAAACCATGGGTTCGATTTTGGATCAATACGGCATCGGCCCCGGCCGCGTGGAGTGGATTGCGCGCATTGCCGAACCCGTCTTCAGTGTCCGGAACCTCAAAGCCGGACACTCATACACCACCTTCCAGAGCCTCGACACCTCCGCACGACTCAACTATCTGGTGTATGAGATCTCAAATACCAACTATGTCGTCTTCGACCTGCGTAGCGACTCGGCACAGGTCTACAAGGAGACCAAAAACATCACCATCCGTCGAGAGATGCGAAGTGCGACCATCAACTCCTCGCTGTGGCAATGTATGATCGACAACGGCATGAGTCCCTCACTGGCCATGGATCTCTCGGACATCTATGCTTGGAGTATCGACTTCTTCGGAATACAGAAAGGCGATAACTTTACGGTGATCTATGATCGTCAATTTGTCGACACCGTGGAGATCGGGCACGGCATGATCTGGGGCGCGCGTTTCCAACAGGGAGATAAAACCTACTACGCCATCCCCTATATACAGGACGGAAAGATCAGTTATTGGGACGAGAAGGGTAACAGCCTTCGTAAAAATCTGCTCAAAGCACCGCTCAAATACAGCCGCATCAGTTCGCGGTTCTCCGGTTCGCGGCTCCATCCGATTCTGCGTATCCGACGCCCCCACTATGGGGTTGATTATGCGGCTCCCTCCGGAACACCGGTAGTAGCGGTGGGCGACGGCGTTGTCATCTTCAAAGGGTACTCGGGAGGTGGCGGTAATACACTGAAAATCAAACATAATTCCGGATCCTTAATCTCCGGATACCTGCACCTGAAAGGGTATGGCCCCAAGATCAGCAACGGCTGTCGTGTGCGTCAGGGTCAGTTGATCGGATATGTAGGAACCACCGGTTTGGCCACGGGGCCGCATCTGGATTTCCGGCTGTGGCGCAACGGCACTCCGATTGATCCGCTCAAAGTGCCGACAGAACCGGCCGAACCCATCCACAAAGCCAATCAAACTGAGTTTGCCTCCCTTCGCGACCGCATCATGGGTGAGCTCAACGGCACATTGCCCGACTCGCTTCGCGTGCTGAGCCTCACGCCCGTGACCGACTCTGTATCCCAGCAAGATTCGTTACAACAAACCGTTGCCCGATAATGGATTCGCGCATTCTCGACTTCATTGCGGAACATCACGTACTGACCTTAGCCACGCAGGATCAAGGTCTCTTGCACTGCTGCAACCTCTTCTACGCGTATGATCCCCAGATCGAGGGTTTTGTGGTCACCTCTGCGCTGAAGACCCTGCACGCCCAACAACTCTGTCAGCACGCCACCGTGGCAGCCTCCATTGTCTTGGAGAGCTCCACGGTCGGGAAAATCCAAGGATTACAGCTCCGCGGCACGATGACCCAGCCCTCCGAATCGGAACGGGCTGCCGCACGGCGTGTCTATCTCAAGCGGTTTCCCTTTGCCGTAGTGATGGACTTGGAGCTGTGGATTCTACGTCCCACCTACTGCAAACTGACGGACAACCGCTTGGGCTTCGGAAAGAAAATTCTATGGGAGGCGCAGACACCGCCGCCCCTCGACCCTAAAACAGACGCAACACGGTGAATACCCTATCCCATAAAACGATTGCCGTCACCGGAGGTACAGGGCTCTTAGGAAGCCATCTGACCGCACAACTCCTCTTGGAGGGTTGCACGGTAAGACTGCTGGTGCGCGACCCACAACGCCGCGGACTCCTGCCCGAAACCCTGCAACGAATGGGGGTGGCCGATCGACTCGACCGCATCACGTGGGTCGAAACGGAGCTGAACAATCCCCTCACGCTCAACGAATCCCTGCGCGGAGTGCAGGTTCTGTTTCATTGTGCCGCGCGCGTCTCCTTCGAGCCGGGACACGAACAGGAGATTCTCTCCTCCAATACCGAATGTGCCACCCATATTGCCAATGCCGCCCTTGCCTGTGGCATCGAATTGCTGGTTCACGTCAGCTCCAGTGCAACCTTGGGTCGCCCTTTACACCCTCACGACCTCATCACAGAGCAGTGTATCCTCAACTCACTGGTCGGACGCTCGGCCTACTCCATCAGTAAGATCTATGCCGAAAACATCATCCAACGAGCTATGTTGCAGGGACTGCGCGCGGTGATCGTCAACCCCGCGCTGATTCTCGGCGAAGGTTCATGGAGACACGGCAGCGGGGAGTTGGTGGCTCTGGCCTCGCGCGGACTCCCCTTCTACACCTCAGGCGTCAAGGGCTATGTGGATGTTCGCGATGTAGTACAAGCCATGATCCGTTTGGCGGAGAACCCCCAAGCGGTCGGAGAACGATTTATCATCTCCGGAGCCAACCTCTCGTTCCAAGACCTCTTCGCAGGCATCGCGCACGCGGCAGGTCGTGCCAAACCCTTCCTGCCTCTGGGTCGCAACCTGCTGCATCTGCTGCTCTACCTGGATCGGGAGTGGGCACATTG
>JAQUZZ010000258.1 GCA_028691095.1 Alistipes sp.
CTATACCTACAACATCTGTTTGGGAACGACGAACTCTACGGGTGGATACTATCTGGAGGGTAACTATATCGACCAGAACGGAAATCTGACCCAATTGCCCATTGGGAAGACCCCCGGTACTCCCGTGGCGAACGGAAACATTAACTTCAAGGTGACGGTCAGCCCATGGAGTGCCGAGAACAATACTTCGATCTATAATTAACGGGATTTTCATGGATGGGAAACGCGTTGGTGTTTCCATCCGTGAAACACTCTCAGCCATTCTTTTCAGGGTCGTGCGTGGATTTCCAACGGCACGACCCTGAATTAAGTGACCGAAAAAGGATGATTGAGTCCTTTTGCTACGGTATATACCTGCTATGCTGATGTGTTAATGGTTAATAAATCGCACGCTGTGCATATCTTCATGAAATCTCCTTTTTTGTTTTTGTTTGGACTCTTGTTGGTGCAATGTTCTCAGGATCCGTGGGTTGACTCTTCACCGAAAGAGGACGATTCGATGTGCTTCATGACCACGCTCTCCACCAAGGGGTCTCTTGTCAACTCCACCCAGTCGATGACGGATATGGGCGTTTTTGGTGCGTACACCGGAACCAATTCTTGGAGTGCAGCCAGCACGCTGAACCAAATGTTCAACACCCCCGTATCCTACAATGCGACCACCAATCAATGGAACTACACAACCACCCCTTCCCTCTGACAATCTTTCAATCCGATGGATCGATACTCCTTTTTTGCCTATGCTCCTTATGCCAGCGCAACAAACGGAATCACGATTGCCGGGGATGCTCAATCGGCGGGACTCCCGCAACTCAACTATTCGGTGCCCCTCTCTACGGCCAATCAGCCGGATTTGATGATGGCTGTGCCGGTCAAAAATATAGCTCCTACGTCGTTACCCATCCTGCTGACCATGAAACACGCCTTGGCGTGTATCGGCTTCCAAATTGCAGGTTTCAATCAGGAGCGAATTACCCAAATTACGATCACAGGCGTTGCGACCACAGGATCGGCATCCCTCGACGGCAGCTCCATTGCATGGACGCTGGGTTCCTCTCAAGGAGCCTTTTCCCCGATCATTCAGTATGATGCCAACCAAAGTTACCGCACGGTGGGGGGTACCATGTCGACGAACCTGCTCAGCAATAACGGATACCTGATGATGATTCCTCAGACGCTGTCCCCCTCGGCTCAAGTCACCGTGACTTTTGGGGATGGCTCTACCGAGAAGATCAATCTGCAACGATTCACCGCTCAATGGCAGGCGGGGATGAGATATACCTATCAAATCAACACTTCGGCCTCCAAAACCTCCTTCACCGCCTTCACGCCTACGTCTAACTGCTATGTGGTTCAACCCAACCCCCTGACCTCGGTTGGATTCTCGTACCCGGCTGCCAAACGCGTGAATGAGTACTGGAAGAGTGGAGCCTCTACCTACGGTTATACCAATCACGCCAACGCCATCGGGTCGACCGATGAATGGTATGCCGAGGTGGTATGGGCTGATTTCGATTACAACGAACGGGTCGCCATTATCCAGCGTCTGGGGCGTAAAACCGGAGTGGGACCCTCTGAAAAACTAAGTATGATTCTCTCTCCGGGCTCTTATCAAGGCAATATGGTGGTGGCATTGTGGAAAGATGCAAATAAAAATCAAAGCAGAGACGCCAACGAACCCTATCTTTGGTCGTGGCATCTATGGATCTCCTCGTTGGCGAATGGCCGTGGCTCGATTGATCAGAGTGGTAACTCATTCTCCATCCAGGATGGGAATGTGACGGAGGCTTTCACGATCTTGGATCGTAATTTGGGTGCACGAGCTTCGCTTCCCACCGCCGCAGATCCCACCGCCTGTTTTGGAACCTACTATCAATGGGGTCGCAAAGATCCTTTTCCTCCGACACAATCGGTGACCGGAGCCTCCGAGTCCGTAATCTACACCCCACGAGTCGATGGAACGTACGGCACGCGTGCCGGAGCTTTTGGGACTGTGGGCTTCGGGAGTAAAGAGCAGGCTACCTCATCGACCTCTTTGGATCTGAGTCTTGCCAACCCCCTCACCTTCTATGGAAGCGGAACGATAAGTCTTTATCAGGATTGGCTTCAATCCGGTAATGGAGCCGCGGTCAATGATCGTTGGGTCACCTCTGCTTCACGCAAAACCCTCTTTGACCCCTCTCCTTATGGCTGGTGCATTCCGCGTTTGCAACAGTGGATTACATTTGTTGCCACGGATAATATCTCTAACTTCAATAATAGTGGAGTCTTCGGAAACTACTATAAAGGGGTGGCCTTCTTTCCTGCTACCGGGTATCGTTTTTTTACCAATTCCCTCACCCAATGGGAAGGCGTGAGTTATCAGAATGAGGCTGGAAATCTGGAAAATGTTAATATAATGGGAGTCTATTGGAGTGCCTATGCCTCCGTGGGTACACAAGGCTTCGTAGCCTATTTTATGACAAACCCAGTTGGTGCAGTCAATAATCCTCGTGCTTTGGGGAATGCGATTCGGCCGATCCGTTATACGAGTGAGACGCCGTGATTGAGACGATGTGGGTACGACCGCACCCTATGCTGTATGCCGAAGTGTTTGGAAAGTTTCCGAGGAATGTGGAAGTATGGAGCGGGGGCTATTGTTCTTCGTGGCGTCGTTTTCGCCACAGTTGCCACGAGTTGACGATGTTCTGCCACACGACGTAGGAGGCCGGGCCGATGGAGGCTATCGGACTCAGGTAGGTTTGTGCCATCCAGATCGCCAAGACCGTGTTCTTCTGCCCCAAGCCTTGGCCTCCGGCAATGCGATTGCTGTAACGGTGACCGAGTGCTCGTCCGATGAGAAATTGCAACCCGCACACTCCCAAGGCTGCCAGCGCAATGAGCAACTCAATGGAGTAGTTGGCCGGATCCTGCTGAACTAAAAAGGAGATGGTGCGCCCCATCACGATGGTGAGCGAGAAGGCCCAGAGATAGAAGGAGATCT
>JAQUZZ010000259.1 GCA_028691095.1 Alistipes sp.
CGAGCAGAACATCGCCTCGGTACGGCAACTCGGCTTTGACGGAGCCGCGGTCTTGGGAGCTGTGTGGGCTTTTCACACACCGGAGTCGGGAACCACACAGAGCGCACGCCTCGACCCACTCGCTACCTTAAACCGCTATCGTCGGCTGAGTCGCAAATGGCGAGCCGCGGGAGGAACCCTGCAATTCATCTCCGACGGCGATCTGCACAAAGCAGAGGCCTTCTTGCAAGGGGGCGGTCGCTGGGTGCAACTTCGCATGAAGAACGCCCTCCCCGCAGCCATCCTGAAACGCGCCGAAGCGTTACGCTCGCTCTGCCGTCGTTATAATGCCCTGATGATCCTCAACGACCAACCCTATCTGGCCGTCAGTGCTCGTGCCGACGGGGTACACCTCGGACAGCAGGATATGTCTCCGGCCGAAGCCCGCAAAATCGTAGGCGAAGGGTGCATCATCGGCTCCACGGCCAACACCCTCGACCAGATTGTGGCATGCAACGACACCGAGACCGACTACATCGGGCTGGGGCCTTTCCGCTTCACCACCACCAAAAGCAACCTCTCCCCCATCTTGGGGCTGGAAGGATACCGCACCCTTCTCGAAGCTATGGCTCAACAAGCGATTTCGCTACCCGTGGTTGCCATCGGAGGAATTGGCATCGCGGATCTTCCGGCTCTCCAATCCGTCGGGGTACGAGGAATCGCCCTGAGCGGAGCCATTGCGCAGGCGGAGGACGCGACACAAGTCACCGCGGAATTTCTTCAAGCGCTCCGCACCTCCTCCACACCTCCGATTCTCTCAACTCAAGCATTAACCTCATCCTGTAAACAAGGATAATCATAAATATTGTATCATGAAAGAACTCATTATCGCCAACAAAACTTTCGGCTCACGGCTGTTCGTGGGAACCGGAAAGTTCTCCTCTTCCGAACTCATGGGAGAGGCTGTGGCAGCCAGTGGAAGCGAGTTGGTCACCGTGGCACTCAAACGGGTCGAACTCGACAATGCACAAGACGACATGCTCAGCCACCTCAAACTGCCGAAGGTCAACCTGCTCCCCAACACCTCGGGGGTGCGCACCGCGCGTGAAGCGGTTTTTGCTGCCCAACTGGCTCGCGAAGCCCTCGGCACCAACTGGATCAAACTGGAGATCCATCCCGATCCCCGCTACCTGTTACCCGACCCGATCGAGACCCTGAAGGCTGCGGAGACGCTGGTCAAAGAGGGCTTCATCGTCATGCCCTACATCAATGCCGATCCCGTGCTGTGCAAACACTTGGAGGAGGTAGGCGTGGCTTGCGTCATGCCGCTCGGAGCCCCCATTGGTTCCAATCGGGGAGTCAAGACCCGCGATCTGCTGCGTATCATCATCGAGCAGAGCAATCTTCCGGTGGTAGTGGATGCCGGACTGGGAGCCCCCTCACACGCTGCCGAAGCCATGGAGATGGGTGCCGATGCCGTGCTGATCAACACCGCCATCGCCGTAGCACAGAATCCGGTTGAGATGGCGCGCGCCTTCAAACTCGCTGTCGAAGCGGGTCGCATGGCCTTTGAGGCTCAACTGGCTCCCGAAAGCACCGCCGCCTCAGCCACCAGTCCACTTAACCCGTTTTTGGAAGGAATTAAAGATCTACAAGCATGAGTTACTACGATCTGATCGTCAAATATGACTGGGAAACCACCCGACGTAAGATCTATGCCTGCACCGATGCAGACGTAGAGCGGGCACTCAGCCACGAACGGCCCTCAATGGAGGATTTTGCCGCACTCGTATCACCGGCTGCCGACCGTTACCTCAATGAAATGGCCGCCCAAAGTTACCGCACCACCCGTCGGCGATTCGGGAACACCATTCAACTCTATGTACCGCTCTACTTGGCCAACATCTGCCAGAACCACTGCGTCTACTGCGGATTCAACTGCACCAACAAGATCCATCGTGCGATCCTCACCCCCGACGAGATCCATGAGGAGTGCCAGGCCATCAAGGCCAACCCCTTCGAGCACATTCTTCTGGTCACCGGAGAGGCTCCCCGCTCCTCCAGCGTAGCATATATGGCCGACTCGATGGAGATCATGAAGCAATATTTCGAGCAGATCTCTCTGGAAGTGCAACCGTTGGAGACCGACGAATACCGCCTGTTGATGGATCACGGACTCCACTCGGTCTACGTCTATCAGGAGACCTACAATCGGGAACGCTATCCGGTCTATCACCTGAGCGGCAAGAAAGCCAACTATCAATATCGACTGGAGACGCCGGATCGACTCTGCGATGCAGGGGTCTATAAAGTGGGAATCGGCAACTTGATTGGTCTGGAGGATTGGCGTACCGAGGCATTCTTCACCGCGCTGCATCTGCGCTACCTGGAGAACCGCTACTGGCGAACCAAATATTCGGTGGCCTTCCCGCGGCTGCGACCCTATTATGGGGAGGATGGTTTCAATCCCGAACACCCCACCTCGGAGCGGAACCTGCTGCAACTCATCTGTGCCTATCGTCTGCTGAGCGAGGATGTGGAGCTTTCGATCTCCACGCGCGAGAGTGCCGCATGCCGTGACACGTTGATGCCTTTCGGTATCACGGTGATGAGTGCCGGATCCAAAACGACCCCCGGAGGCTATGCGCATCCGACGCATGAATTGGAACAGTGGGCCATCAACGACAATCGCACAGCTCCCGAAGTCTATGCCGCCGTGAAGGCCAAAGGTTTCGAGCCGGTATGGAAAGATTGGTCGCAATTTATGCAAGAGGCCAACATTCCCGCCTAAGGAGTCCTCCTCCCTTAGACGGAACCCTCCCAAAAACTCCGCAAAGGAGAGGATTTGCTAACCCAAATCCTCTCCTTTGTTATTAACGTGAGTTCGATAATTGCAACTATTTAACATATAAAAAATTACATCCCATACGAGTTGCAATTATCGAACTCACGTTAGTGCTGTTTGAAAAACAGCACGCTCCATTCATATTATCTCCCCT
>JAQUZZ010000260.1 GCA_028691095.1 Alistipes sp.
TTCAATGCGAAGTTGCTCTTTGATGCCAAGAAAAAAGAGATTACCAACCATCCGCAGGCCAATAAATTGCTCAAAGATATGCCGCCGCGTGAGGGCTGGGAGGAGTATTATAAGCTCTAAACCGAAGAGGCTGTGCGGGATCCGGTGATCGTGCCGGAAACGCTCATGCAAGACCCAAGAGAGGATTGCCCGTAGTGGGGCAATCCTCTCTTGGTCTTTGAAGGAAGGGGCGTGCAAGGGGGGGTGCCCCTTGGCTTGAGGCATGGCGTGCCGATGGGCGCGCGCGGGATAGAGCAGAGCAATCGAGACGAAGTGGATCAACAAGGATAAAAAAAGCGAAGACCGTTACGGGTCTTCGCTTTTTTGTCGTTATCAGGGAGGCTTGTGAGGCGTGATCCCTGAGAACCTAAGAGGCATATCGCTTGGGTTTGCAAAGCTCCTCCCTGTGATCAGAGAACGGGATGAGATGCACCCTAACGCTTTGCGGTGGCTTAATTATCCAAGATGAATTTTTGCAGGATGGAATCCCAATTGGTAATCCCAATGATCGAGAGATACTTCTCGAAGAAGGTCTCCTCCTTGTCGGTGCCTGCAGCTTGGTAGGCATACCAAACATCTTTTTTGCCTGCGGGATCGGTCTCGTCATCCGGGAAACGACGCAAGCCGATTCTCAAACCGTACTCTACGCGGTTGTCAATCCAGTTGTGCCACTGGATGCCGTCGATACCATCCAATTGCGAGATCTTCTTCCAGGCATAGGCAAATCCTGCGGCTTGCTCTTCCAGGTGCGTTTTGGTGTAGGAGCGCGAGTTGGTTCCGTTCTCTGAGAGCCACAACGAACGTTTCTCGTTACCGTTGAACATATTCTCCGACTTCTTGATCCACTTGTCGAGTACCTCCAGATTCTTGAAGGTCACCAACGGGGTGCTCATCATGAATTTGGCGTCGGTGTCGTTCCATGTTTTAGGCTCATTCAGATCTTGCGGATAGGGGTGAGCGGCTACGCCCCAATGGAAATCACCTTCGGCGGCAGAGTATTTGACGATCATTCCCAACATACTCCGTGTGGAGTAGTAGAGTGCGGCAGACCCTGCGGGGCTGTTCCATGAATGGGTGAAGGAGCCGAAGACCTCGGCATTCTCGTCGTACTGACGTGCAATGTTGTAGCACATACGCATCGACTTCATGTAGGTGTCGGTGTAGACCTCCATCGGACGTCCTGCGCCCATGTTGGTCCAGTCGTATCCGGCATCCACCTCGTTGTGCATGATCCAGTTGTGGATTCGGCCGTTGGGACTTCCGGTCTGGCAGTAACGTTTGGCCAAGAAGTCGAGTCCTGCGGCATAGCACTGTACGCTGGCGGCTTCGGTCATGTTCGGCATGGAGTAGATTCCGGCCGACACATAGTCGGGGTGCTGCAACAACTTGCCGATCTGGGCATTGATGTCGCTGGCTTTCTGAATCAAGATGATGGCCGCTACGACGATGTTGCGTTTTTGTAGGGTTCTCAATGTGTTATCCAACCCGTCGATTGCGCTCTTGTTGAAATAGTAGGTTTTGCCGCAATACTCGTGGGCATAGGTGTTACCTCCGGCGGTGAGGCTCATGTATCCGGCTAAGGTGACATTGACCGTGGCGCTGGTGATACCCAGATCATCCAGGTCGCTCTCATAAGCATTGACAAAGAAGCCGCCCAATCCCTTCTTGGAGGTGGGTTTCATCTTCGGCAGCGATTGAGAAGCTTCGATGTTGTCGGCATAGTGGGCGTGAGAGACCAGTTCGTCCGAGGTGTCGCCGTCGCGGACGATGACCCATTTGGAGAGCAGGCGGTCGTATTTCACACCGTCTAAGGTGACAAAACGATCCAGATTTTGCGTGAACGATGCGGAGGTGAGCGCTGTGCGACGACTGGCGTCGAATTTTGAAATTTCTGTTACATCGTCATAAGGCGTTACTTCGCAGAGGCTAAACGATCCTGCGCCCGAGCAGGTTCCCTGGACGGTGATCTTCGTGCTCGAAACCTTTACCGAGGTGATTTTGGAGGCGAAACTCTTGGCCAAGTAATCCTTGAGTTCGGTGGCCATCCGTTTGTCTTTGGCCAGTTTGTCTTGTTCCTCCTGAGCCTCTTGTTTCTCCTTGTCGGTCATTCCGCGGAAGCGAATGTTGCGGATCTGCATCTTGATGCCAGAAGCATCGCCAAAGTCCCAACGGATATATTGGCCGACTTTACCCCACGAAAATTGGGTGAGTTGCGTTTGCAGATTGAGGGAGTAGGTTTTCCATCCTGTCGACTTCACCAACCCTGCTGCCTTGATCGAACGAGCCTCGTCGATCGGAGAGAAGAAGAGTTGAAGGAACGATTGATCGGCACTGGATTGATAATCAAAGGTCAATACAACCGAATCTTTGCCCAATGCGGTGGTGAGTTTCTCTGATTGGATATAGGGATCGGCGTTGGTCGTGTTGATTTCGTAGCGATAATCGGAGATCTTCGTGATCTTCATTCCACTGGCCGTGGTGGTATTCATAGTCATGTAGGTAACCACGGGGGTAGGGTCGGGAGTGGGATCGGGATCCGGCGTGGGTGCGGGATCCGCGTTGTCTCCGTCTTTACCGCAAGAGCACATTACTGTGGCGATCATCAAGGCAGAGAGGATCGTCCGTCCGAAACTCAGCCTCTGACGCACGTGTCGCATCAAGTCCATTTTTTTCATGATTCCGTCATTCGTTTACGCACGCTCTCGAAACAAGAGAGGTTGCAATTTTTTAAGTATTGGTTTTGAATTAGTTTGGAATGGATTGTAGAACCAGCGAAGAAATAAAAAAATGTAATTTGATCGCAGGGTCTAAGAGTCTGTTTAAAAATATTTGGTTTACAATACTGATCATCAGTTGTTTAATTGGATTTAATTTTGTATCTTTATGTTTACCAATACATTAAGATATTGAAAAACTTTCCGACCAACCTCACC
>JAQUZZ010000261.1 GCA_028691095.1 Alistipes sp.
TCGGTTGCATCGTCTTTGATATACTCCTCAATGGCGGTGAGTTGCAACTGAGGATTGATGTCGTGGAGACGCTGAGCCAACAATTCGGCTTTGGAGCGACCGACGGTGCTATGCAGGGCGATCAGTTGGCGGTTGATGTTGGAGAGGGAGACGCGGTCGGCGTCCACGATGGTGACCGCTCCCACACCGCTCCGCACTACCATCTCAGCGGCGTAAGCTCCGACACCGCCCAGCCCCACAATCAGAACGTGTGCCTGTTGGAGTTGCGACAGTTTCTCCGTACCCAAAAGCAGTTGGGTGCGTTCCATCCATGCAGTATCCATGTGTTTTTTTGTATTTGTCGTTTGTCGGGTGCGGTGTATGAATTCAGCGGTTGGGTCAAGCATTGTGACAGCACCGCATCATTTTGGCACTCCTTATGCAGTATGCAAGAGACGCTATGCGGGTAAACCCGACGAAGCATCAAGTCATGGCATTACGTTACAGATCGGATTTATTGATTTTAGGGTTCACAAATTGCATAATGTGCTTAAAATTAGAATTTATGGATACTTCTTTCATCGCTGAGATGGAGCAGACCCAACCGGTGAGACTCTGGTGGCTGCTGTTGCTGACGGGCATCGGATTGTTTGTGCTCGGTATTATCGTCTTGTGGTTTCCCTTGCAGAGCTACGAGGGTATGTCCATGCTTTTCGGGTATGCCATTCTGTTTGCGGGGTTGTTCCAGATCATTCTCTCGGCCAGCAACAACCACTACATGACCAGTCGAGGGTGGATGTGGGTGAGTGGAATCATTGAGTTGATCCTGGGTTTCATCCTGGTGTTCAACCCGATTCTCTCCGCCGAGATTCTGCCGGTGGTGCTGGGATTTTGGTTGCTGTTTCGCGGATTCAGCGCCATTGGGCTGAGTAGCGATCTGAGCACGATGGGGGTTTCCGGCTCGGGATGGACGTTGTTTTTCGGCTTTTTGCTCTTGATTGCCGCCATCTGGTTGCTCTTTCAACCCTTGGTACTTGGCACGGCTGCCGTGATCCTATGGGTGGGAATCTCCCTGCTGTGCGCGGGACTCTTCACCTTTGTCTACTCGCTGCAACTGGGGTCGATTCACCGTTCGATGCCCCGCAAAGCGGAGCAGAAGGCGCACGGAGTGGACGGTGCGGAGTGAGCCGCCTGTCGGGCGCATCCGCTCCTTCGGCAGTGAAAAGCCGAGTCGCTCGGTACGTCTCAATAACAAGACCCTTTTTCGGGCGTTGCGCAGTCCGTTGCTTAGGCTTTGCAGTAGCGCGCCAGAAGAGCCTTCATTTCGGAGGCCAAGGTAGCGGCTTTCTCTGCGGCGACCTCTGCGAAGCGTTCGGTTGTGTCGGCGTAGATGATGCCCCGTGAGGAGTTGACCAAGAGTCCGCAATGCCTATTCATGCCGTAATGAGCCACCTCTTCGAGGCTTCCACCTTGGGCTCCGACTCCCGGAACCAGCAGAAAATGGTCGGGGATGAGTTGCCGGATGCCGCGAAGCATCGGAGCTTTGGTTGCACCCACAACATACATCATGTTGTCGGCCGATCCCCATTGGCTCGACACGTCGATGACTTTCTCATAGAGCAGCCCTCCCTCTTCCAGAGGTAGTAGTTCAAAATCGGCTGCACTGGGATTGGAGGTGAGCGCCAAGAGAACGGCCCATTTTCCCTCAAATTTGAGGAATGGATCGACCGTGTCGCGTCCCATATAGGGCGACAGGGTCACGCCGTCCACCAAGTTCTGGGTGAAGAAGGCGCGCGCATACATTTGTGAGGTGTTGCCGATGTCTCCGCGTTTGGCGTCTGCCAGAATCAGAATCTCGGGATAACGCTCTCGAATATACCGTACGGTGCGCTCAAAGCTGTTCCATCCTTCGGCTCCGTTCTCCTCGTAGAATGCCAAGTTCGGTTTGTAGCACACCGCATAGGGAGCGGTGGCATCCACAATCGCCCGATTGAAGGCGAATGCGGGATCATCCTCGGAGAGCAGGTGTTGCGGAATCTTTTTCAGATCCGTATCGAGTCCTACACACAAGAAACTCTGCTTTTGGCAGATTTGTTCAAAGAGTTCTGCGCTGTTCATAGTCCGTTATTGCAAAATTAATCAAGGGCGAGAGAGGCGAACCGATCTCTCCCCTTGTGCATCCATCGGTTTCGAGGTTGAAGTGGAGGGGGGGCTATCCTTCGCTGGCGCGCAAGCGTTCGGCATTCTCCGCCACTTGCAACTTATCCAGAATCTCTTGGATGTCCCCGTCCATCACGGCACTCAGGTTATAGAGGGTCAGGTTGATGCGGTGATCCGTCACGCGTCCTTGCGGATAGTTGTAGGTGCGGATCTTGGCACTACGGTCGCCCGTCGAGACCATGGCTTTCCGTTTTCCGGCAATCTCGTCCAGGTATTTTTGATATTCGAGGTTGTAGATTCGTGTCCGCAACTCCTCGAAGGCTTTGTCGAAGTTCTTGAGCTGTGATTTCTGATCCTGACACTGCACCACGATGCCGGTCGGGATGTGGGTCAGTCGGATGGCCGAATAGGTGGTGTTCACCGATTGTCCCCCGGGGCCCGATGCGCAGAAAATATCCTTGCGGATGTCGTTCATGCTGATCTCCAAGTCGAACTCTTCGGCTTCGGGCAGCACGGCTACCGAGGCCGCTGAGGTGTGTACCCGTCCTTGGGTTTCGGTAGCAGGAACTCGTTGTACGCGGTGGACGCCCGATTCGTATTTCAGAACGCCATAGACGTTGTCTCCGCTCACCTTCATGACCACCTCTTTGAACCCTCCGGAGCTTCCTTCGCTCACGCTGTTGATCTCATATTTCCAGCCCCGTTTCTCGATATACTTGGTGTACATCCGGAAAAGATCACCGGCAAACAGCGCCGCCTCATCGCCCCCCGTGCCACCGCGAATCTCGACAATGGCATTTTTGCTATCTTGTGGG
>JAQUZZ010000262.1 GCA_028691095.1 Alistipes sp.
CTCCACAGTTCGACGCCACAGGCAAAGCCGGTGAATAGGTTGGCCAGATGCAGGTTGGCGAAGGAGAGAATGGAGGTGTCGATCAGCCAAAGCATGACGATGCCTCCGGCGATGAAGATCAATTTGTAGAGGGTTCTCCAGGCTTTGGGGCTCTCGAAGGCCCAGGGTTTTCCCTGTCGTGTGGCGCGTTTGTAGCTGGCGATGACGCCGGTCAAGAAGTTGATACAGATGAACAACAGCGCGCAGCAGATCAACGAATGTACGGGGGCAAACAGCGCCAAAATCGAAGAGGAGATTCCGATGATGGATTTCATAATTTTACGGGGTGTGCGGTTAGAGGATCACTCCGCCTCGGAGAAGCTGTTGGTGGCGGAGGTTGAGTCGAGGGTCGTACGTCGGGAAGTCATCCGGATGCGCCTCCACATAGGCTACCGCCTGATCGATCCAGAGATCGGCCGTGTGGCGGGCTTCGGTGCGCATTCGCTGTATGCGCAACTCCGCGGGGGCGGAGGTGTATTCGGTGTGTGATTGTCCGATTCCGGAGGCTCCGATGGTGGTGCTCAGGTCGTTCAGTAGTTCATAGCGAACATAGTAGGCCAGTGCGGGTTTGATGTAATCGGTGACAAAGGAGGCGTATTCGGTCTCGAAGAGTTTCGGGAAGAGGGTGTTGAATACGGGGCACAGAAACTTCTGTTGTGCGATTTCGATCTTTGCCGACGGAATCATGTCGTCGGTAAGGGACTCTAAAGCGGAGGCGAAAGCAATCTCTCGCACCTCTGCGGCACAGATCAATAGGTTCATAAGTCAAAGAGAGTTTAGAAGCGAAGGCGAAATAGGGGGGGGCGTCGATGAATAGTAAGTCTTACTCGATGCTCTTGAGCGAGTATTTGGTGATTTGAGCCAGATAGAGTTGTTGTTCGGGGTCTTGCGGATCGTAGTCCAGACCGTCGTTTTTACGCGCCTCCCACACCTTCATGTAGAGGGGCTTGGAGCGAGTCGGGGGGCGGTTGATGACTTGCAGTGAGTCGGTTTCGCAGTGCAAATGTTGGGACACCAACGCACGGATCGGCTCCAAGAGCTCCTGTTGTTCTGCCAAAATAAGCGTGTTGAGCGCAATTTCGTACTCATGGAGGATGCGTTCGGCATTGAACCCGCTGGAGTAATCCAATCCGCTGAGCGACCGAAACCAGGAGTGGGCGATCACGATATCCGAGGTTGCCTGATCGTGCAGGGCTTTCCAGTCGCCCTCGTTGTCGGACTCGATGGGTACAAACCGCGAGTTGTCGCCCTCCGCGTTGTTCTTGACCATGAACATGACCTGCCCAGGGCGGCCTGCAAATCGTTTTTCGGCGTTGGTGATGATCTGATGTGCCTCTTGTTCGTTGTCCACCTCCCCGTCGAGCACCATGATGCCTGAGAGTTGGAACGAGTTGTCCAGACGGCTGATGTTCCAACGATCGGTTTTGTAGGCGATGGCCGACACGTCGAGTCCGGCAATGTAGGTCGGAACGCCGTAGTGTTCGTACATCGGTTCGTAATCCTTGTAGTGGATCACTGCGCGTTGTGTGCCATCTTCGCTGGGTTCGAAGGAGGGGTAGAGGGCGAGTCTGCGTATTTCGGAGGGGGCGTAAGATCGCCAATTCTGGTGGAGGAGGACGTGTCGATTGTCGTAGGCGATCCGACATCGTGAGGCGTCCTGATGATAGAGCGAGAGGGCTCCGTTGGGTTCGAGGATCACCTCCAGGAAGGCATTGCCGAAGAGGGCTTTGTCGAAGGCGAGTTTGTTGAGGATGACGCGTAACGACTCTCCGCGATGGTTGGTGTGCTCCACGAGATGTTGGAGCGGAACTTGCTGCGGATCGAACGAGAATCCTTTCCCCGAGATGTAGTCGGCCTTGTCGTTGATGATTCTGCGATGGGTTGCCGAGCGTCGTGAGAGCAGAGCCAATGCTTCGGGAAAGAGGTTGTCGGATCCCCATTTCCAGTACCGATGCGATTCCGGAACTTCGGGGGAGGGGGACTCAAAGGGCGAAAGATCCCCTCCTTGGAGATAGAGGTTTCTGATGAGATGTTTTTTCATAGGAGAAAGCGCAAACGAGCAATAAGATAAAAACCGATCCGACGGGAAAACGCTGCAAGGGGAGAGTGTCTAAAGCTACCAAGCGTAGCAGGCTGAGGCGTTTTGAGGGTGTCGGATCGGGTGTGATTTTTGAAACAAGCGAAGCAAACTGTACGAGGCAGGGGATTCGACTTTGCGACCCTTAGGCCTACCTTGTGCTATTCAAACAGGGTGCTGAACTCGCCCAGGAAGGGTCGAGCCTTGGTGACATCTTGGCTCTTCAGGGTTACGATTTCACGGGTGTTGTCGCCCAGTTGTTTTCCGGTCGTGCCGTTTACCGTGTCGATTCTCAGGGGGCGTTCTTTGAGAAATTCGGGCGAGTATCCCACCAAGAAGGAGTCGCCGTTGGTGGTCGTTATTAGGGCGATGATGCCACTGTTGTGTGCGTTCAGCAGGTCGGTTAAGGCTTGTGCGGCGTCATTGCCCATCTTGTCCAAGATGAAGGAGAGTTCGTGAGTGACCACGCGGGCGTCATGGTTGACCGACACGCTCTCTTTGTACTCGGCCTCATCCTCCCGAAACTCATATTTGGCGAAGTAGCAGGCCTCCGAGAGGGTGATTTCGGAGTATCCTTGGTCGGCCGAGGAGTAGGTGGCCGAGACGAGTTCGCTTTGGTCGATCAATCCGATGGTTCGGATTCCTCCGTTTTTGCGACCCGAGGAGCGGGTGTAACTGGTTAAAGACATAATCTAAGGGGCTTAAAAGATGGAAAGAATAGTGCTTGTTGCAGGGCGCGTGCAACGTCCGACGGGGCTACTATGCGATGGATGGGTCATTCATCAAAAGATACGACAAGATAGTGTGTACAGACGCCGATACGGAAAAAA
>JAQUZZ010000263.1 GCA_028691095.1 Alistipes sp.
GACAATCACTTTCTTGAGCGTCCCTGCGGCGATGTATTGTGATGCGGTGGTCAGGGCAAAGAGGAATCCGCTGCATGCTGCCGAAAGGTCGAAACCGAACGCCTTTTTCATTCCGGTCTTGTAGCAGATCAGATTGGCCGTCGAGGGGAAGAACATATCGGGCGTTACGGTTGCACAAATGACCATATCAATATCCATCGGATCGGTATTGGTCTTTTCGAGCAGATCCTTCACGGCACGTTCGCCCATAAAAGAGGTTCCCAGGCCTTCGCCTTTCAAAATATGACGGGTTTTGATGCCGATACGCGACATAATCCATTCGTCGGACGTATCGACCATGTGACTCAGTTCGATATTATCCAGGATGTAATCGGGCAAATATGCGCCGACGCCAGTGATTGCTGCGGTTCTTTTGTTTGCCATTAACTAAATCTTTCTCGTAGTTTGGAATCCAGTTGTGCGTTGATGGTTCGTTCGGTTTTGAGCACCATGTTTTTGATGGCCTCTGCGCTGGAGCAACCGTGTCCGATCAACACCGGAGCATTAATTCCCAAAACGGGAGTTCCACCCACGGTTTCATAATTGAGTTTATTGAAATAACTGTTCTTCAATCCCTCTTTGAGAGCCATCATGTAGGCCCCTTCGACCTGCTTGATGATCGTGTTGCCTGCAAAACCGTCGCACACTACCACGTCGGCGATTTCGCCGGAGAAGAGGTGCTTGGCTTCGATGTTGCCTACGAAATTGATATCCGAACAATTTTCAAGGAGCTCATAAGCGGCTTTGGTTTGCTGATTGCCCTTCTCCTTCTCCTCGCCGATGTTGAGTAGCGCGATTCGGGGATGAGCTTTACGCATGACGCCCTGAGCATAGATGCTGCCGATGACACCGTACTGTTGCAGAACTTCGGGTTTACAGTCCACATTGAGTCCCACATCCAAGATCATGACTTCACCTCCGTCGATCGTCGGGATCACCGAGGAGATCGCCGGACGAATGATGCATTCAATCTGTTTGACGGTACACATACATCCCACCATCATGGCTCCGGTGCTGCCTGCACTGGCAAAACCGTCGATCTTTCCTTCGCTCAAGTAACGAAAGCCCACAGCAATGCTGGAGTTGGCTTTCTGGCGGAAGGCCTGAGAGGGATTGTCCCCCATTTCGATCACCTCAGTGGTGGGTACGATCTCGAAGCGGTCTGCGGGACAATTCTCTCGCAGCAACACCTCTTCGATTTGGGCTTTATCCCCGAACAGGACGATTCTACTCTCGGGATTGATCAGCGGTAAGGCCTTCACAGCTCCCGAAACCACAACCTGCGGAGCATAATCTCCGCCCATTGCATCGATACCTATTCTTGTCATAGGGATATATGACTTTAGGACGATTATTCGGCTTTCTTTTCAATCGCTACACGCCCTCTGTAATAACCACATTCGGGGCATACGCGGTGATAGAGTACCGTAGCACCACAATTCGAGCAAGTCGACAGAGTAGGAGCTTCGGCTTTGTAATGTGTTCTTCTTTTGTCACGTCTCGTACTGGAGACCTTATGTTTAGGATGTGCCATGGTTGAAAAAATGTTTATTTATTAATATTCTCGTTTTGGGGGAGAGGTTGCTTCTCGACCGAAGTCAGAGGCAGATTACTCTTCCATTTGTTGTTTTAACTTTTCTAACGGACTCCACGGCGTCTGCGCGGGTTGCGGGGTCTGCTCCTCGGCTTGGGCGGCAAGGTGGTCGAACTCCTCTTCGGTGACGATTTGGAATCGAGCCAACATATCGGGATTGCAATCACTGTGCCCCGATGCGTCACTGGGATGCACCCGTTGATAGGGAAGGGAGAGGTAGATGCTCTCGTAGATATATTGAGCCAAAGGAATCTCATTTTCCGAAGGGCTGAGCCACAGAATCTCGCCATCACTTTCGTTCTCGGTCTCTGAGAAACGAACGGTCAGATCTCCTTCATAGTATATGGGAGTCATAAACTCTTCCAAACAGCGATCGCACGTCACCTGAACTTTTCCTGTGATCAGAAAATGCAGCAGGATAGCCGAACCCTGTTTGTCCATCTCCACCGACACGTCAGCCTCTCCTCCGTGCATATCGGAGGGCTCAAATGCAGCGAAAAAGGAGTCATCCACTTTGAAATCAAAGTGATGATGTCCGATTTTCAGCCCTTTATGGGCAATGGCATACGAAGCGAGCGTGTTTATCATTGTGGTGGTGTCGTGCGAAGGTTTAGGTTTCGTTTTGACCGATAACGGATTTAGCGCCAGCGGAGACGAAACACTCTACGTCACACAATATGCTTAAAACAGGATGCAAAGCTATAAAATTTATACGTAAATGCCAAACTCCCGTCCAATTTAAGTAATTCCAAAGAATGATTGAACTCTTTTGTTGCGGTATATGTTTGATATACCGATGTGTTGATTGCGAATAAATAGCACGCGATGCTCCATCCTTTTCTTTTGAGGAATGTTTTTTACACCACGCATCGGGTCTGGAGAGGCAGTGTATGGAGGGGGGCACGCACAAAGATCGGTCGAAGGTCTGCGTTCCTCGCTCTGACGGCATAGCGTGGTTGAGGGCTACCGGAGGTTGGGGCGAGCAATCAGCCACAGATCACACAACGCAATGGCCAGCGCGGCCTCGACCACCACGGGGGCACGCAGTGCAATGCAGGCGTCGTGGCGACCCTTGATGATTAGCTCTTCGATTTTTCCGGTCTCGGTATTGAGGGTTTGCTGGGGTGTGGCGATGCTGGCCGTGGGTTTGACGGCAACCCGTGCAACGATGGGGTTCCCGTTGGTGATACCTCCGACCACGCCTCCCGCATGATTGGTGGCGGTGGTTCCGTCGGGCGTAAGAATGGGGTCGTTGTGCTCGCTACCACGCATACGGGCTGCGGCAAATCCGGTTCCGAACTCTACCC
>JAQUZZ010000264.1 GCA_028691095.1 Alistipes sp.
TTGAACCAACGTGCCTTGTCGGGGTTGAACCGGGCACCGCTTTTGCTGCACCGCTCCAAGGCGAAGGAGTCGATGAGCTCTTGCATGGAGAGTATCTCGCGGTCGTCCCCAGGGTTCCAGCCCAAGAGTGCCAACATATTGATGAAAGCCTCCGGAAAATAGCCGTCTTCGCGGTAGCCGTGCGAGGTTTCGCCCTCGGGCGAGCGCCATTGCAGCGGGAAGACCGGAAATCCCATCTTGTCTCCGTCGCGTTTGCTCAATTTTCCGCCCCCTGTGGGTTTGAGTAGCAGTGGAAGGTGGGCAAATTCGGGTTGCGTATCGCTCCAACCCAACGCTTCATACAGCATATAGTGGAGCGGAAGCGACGGCAGCCACTCCTCACCTCGGATGACGTGAGAGATCTCCATCAGATGGTCGTCGACGATGTTGGCCAGATGATAGGTTGGCAGGGCGTCAGCCGATTTGTACAGCACCTTGTCGTCGAGGGTCGAGGAGTTCACCTCCACCTCGCCGCGAATCAGGTCGTGCATCTGGATCTCTCGATTTTCCGGCATCTTGAAGCGGATGACCCATTGGTCGCCGGCGGCAATGCGTTGTTGCACCTCTTCGGGTGACAGGCGCAGTGAGGTGGCCAACTGGTTGCGTACCTCGTAGTTGTAGGCAAATGTTTTCTTCTGGGCTTCGGCCTCGGAACGGATGGCGTTCAGCTCCTCCGGTGTGTCGAAGGCGTAGTAGGCATAGCCGGCCTCGACCAGTTGCAGGGCGTATTTGAGATAGATCTTGCGACGTTCGCTTTGGCGGTAGGGGGCGTGAGGCCCTCCCTGTTCGACGCCTTCGTCAATGGTGATTCCGCACCAGCGCAAAGCCTCAATGATGTAGGCTTCGGCTCCCGGAACAAAGCGGTGGGAGTCGGTATCTTCGATACGCAAGATGAAATCACCGCCATGTTGACGGGCAAAAAGATAATTATAGAGGGCGGTACGAACCCCTCCGATATGCAACGGCCCGGTAGGGCTTGGTGCAAAACGAACTCTGACTCTCCGATTACAAGACATGAAATAGAAGTGCTAAATGGTTGGATGGCTACAATAGCGTGAGGATATGATTTTCATCCTTCGTTCCTTGGCCAGTGCAAAGGTAACAAAAAACGGGAGTTCTTATGTTGAACTCACGAAATAGCATACGGCGTTTTGCGTGGTGTCATTGGCGGGAGAGGGGTGGTGTGTTGGAAAAATTCAAAAGCGGGGTGAAGGAGGGGGTCGATCATTGAGAGGAATAGCTTACCTTTGGCGGCTGAAAAGAGGAAAATAGGGAAATGCAAGGATGGGGTCAGGAGATCCTTGTGGGTGACAGTGTCCTGATAATTTCGATCGTATGTTGAATTTTCAGTTAATCAGGGTGGAAGATCGGGCTCGCATCGAGTCCTACACCCGAAATTGTGGTAAGCAGAATTGCGATATTGCTTTCTTTAACTGTTATTGTTACTACCGCGGCGAGTGGTGCGAACACGAGGGCGTGTTGTTGATTCGAGTGCGGGTTGGAGCGCAAGAACGGTTGGGATACATGGAGCCTTTGGGGGCGGTGGATCCGGAGGTGGTGTTGCCGTGGCTGGAGGAGGATGCGCACGCGCAGGGCGAACCGTTGCGCCTGCTCTATCTCTCGGCTGCCTTTGTGGAGCGTGTGCGACAAAGCTCATGGGGGGGGCGATGCCTCTTCTATGCCAATCGCGATCAGGCCGATTACATCTATACGTCGGAGTCGTTGAGTACGTTACATGGCAAACATCTCCAGGCCAAGCGCAATCATGTCAATCAGTTCAAACGACGCTATACCTATCATGTGGAGCCGTTGAGTGTAGCCCAAGTGCCCCAAATGTTGGAGGTGCTCAAACAGTGGGATGCAGGGCACGATGTGGGGGAGCGTCCTGTGCAGATCGAGCAAGAGGCTCTGGATTGTTCGCTCTCCCAGTTTGAGGCCTTGCAGTTGCAGGGCATCGGGCTCTATGTGGAGGATCGGATGGTGGCTTTCACCTTTGGTACGGCAATCAATGACCATACCTTTGACGTACATATCGAGAAGGCCGATATAACTTATGAAGGAGCTTATACGATGGTCAATCAGCAATTTGCCGAGTTGCTGTCTCCGCAATACACTTATCTTAATCGCGAAGATGACTTGGGGGTTGAGGGTTTGCGACAGGCCAAACTCTCCTATCATCCGGAGCAGATCTATGCGAAGTGGTTCTCGCTGGAGATCCCGAGTGCCGAGGGCGATGTGTGGCGTTTGTGGAGAGAGGGATTCGGGACGGACGATGATGCCTTCATTGCCTCCTATCTGGAGGGATTCTACTCGGAGCAGACGACGCTCTGGGGGGAGAATCCGAAGGGCGAGAGGGTTTGTATGGTGCATTTGCACGCCTTCACCAACCGTTTCGGACGATTGGCCTACGTCTATGCGTTGGCCACCCAAGCCGACCATCGCTGTCAGGGTTATGCCGAGGAGGTGATGTGTCGGGCGTTGCAACAGGCGTATGCCGAGGGCGCAATCTTGGCGGTGACCATTGCCCAGAATCCTCCGGTGGCGGCATGGTATCGTGCGCATCTCGATTTTGTGGCGGGTCAAGCGACGCCGTTGCGCTTTCGGGGGGTGGATGGGTTTGACTTCGGTACCGGAGACCCACAGAAGGATCAGGGACTCTATCGTCCGGTGAACGTGCCGGCCTACTTGGCCGAAGTGGCACGATTGCATCCGGAGCTGGAGGAGACCCTGGAGGTGTGGGATCCGTTGCTCAGTGAAAATTCGGGCTGCTATCGTGTGTCGCACGGAGCGGTCACCATGGAGCGTCGGGGCGTGGTGGCTCACGGGTTAACGCCGGGAGCTCTGTTCGCACGCTATCCGTTGGAAGACCCCGA
>JAQUZZ010000265.1 GCA_028691095.1 Alistipes sp.
GACTTCCGAAGATTAGCAAAGGATTATGAACGAAAGGTGGTGTGTTCGGAAAATATGATATACTTGGCTTTTATTTCACTGATGCTAAAATGGTTATAAATGATATTTTTAAACAGACTCTAAGTCAAATACAAATTTAATAATAATAATAATAATCTGCAAACATTTCTCAGAAAAAACAACCCATCCAAGGAAAACACACTTTGCAGATGCAAGCTTTCCCCATCGCAAAGCACAACGGGCATAGATTTGGTAGAGAATTTGTTTTCTTCACACATCAGTCATCATAACAATATGCCATACCTTATATATTACACCTAACCCTATGCGACACGGAACATCGCCATAACGTACCCGCACATCGTTTGAAACAAAAATACCCCCAACACGCGATAGAGAAGCCCCGTTTTTCATTTCGATGATAAAAAACCCAAAAAAAACTTTGATTTTAATCCGATATTTCCTAAATTTACAAGGAGAGTTTAAGGGGAATTACATGGGATAACGCGGAGGCGTAGAAGTTCGGTGTAATCCGCCTCGTCCCACTGCAACCTCCCCCACAACCTCCTTAACAAGAATGGATTATGGCAGTATTGCGTTTTGACAAGAATGAATTGGGCAATCTGGAGTATTCGCTCCAGAGAGAGATGTTGAGCACCAACCGCGCCGGGGGATATATGAGTACAACCATCGTAGGTTGTAACACACGTAAATACCACGGTCTGATCGTGTGTCCGCGCGCTGATAATGACGAAGAGAACTACGTACTCCTCTCCTCGGTCGATGAAACCGTGGTGCAGCATGAACAAGAGTTCAATTTGGCCATTCATCGCTTCCCGGGCGTCTACGAGCCTCGCGGACACAAATACATCACCGACTTCACCTACACCCCCACCCCCACCATTACCTATCGGGTTGGTGGGGTGATTCTCAAAAAAGAGCTTCTGTGGGTTCATGCCCACACCCAGTTGCTGATCCGCTACACCCTGCTGGATGCCCGCTCGGAGACCAAGTTGCGCCTTAGACCCTTCTTGGCTTTCCGCAACCGACATGAGATGAGTCACGCCAACCTCTTCGCCGACGGTCACAGCTACCCGATTCCGGGGGGCGTCAAGAGTCGCCTCTACGAAGGATTCCCCTGGCTGAATATGCAGATGAACGTGCCGCATGAGTTCGTCGCCGCACCCGACTGGTACTACAACTTTGAGTATGCCGAGGAGATCCGTCGCGGATACCCGGGGCATGAGGATCTGCTGACTACCGGTTACTTTGAAATCGCCATCAAAAAGGGAGAGAGCGTGATCTTCTCCGGCTCCACCGACCCTGCAAAACCTGAAGCATTGGAGCGTGTGTTTGAAGAAGAGTTGGCGCGACGATCCAATAAAATCGACTTTCTCTCCTGCCTTCGCCACTCGGCACGCCAATTCATCGTCCGTCACGGCGAGAAAACCGAGGTTGTCGCCGGATACCCTTGGTTCGGACGTTGGGGTCGCGACACCTTCATCGCACTCCCCGGCATCACACTGACCCAAGGAGGCATCGAGTCCTGTTGTGAGGTCATCGACACCATGGTGCGGGAGATGAAGGAGGGAATGTTCCCCAACATGGGGAGTGCCTACAACTCGGTGGATGCTCCGCTGTGGTTCTTCTGGACGCTGCAATGTTTGGAAGAACACCTCAACGCCAAAGAGATCTGGCACCGCTACGGCAAAGCCATGAAGGAGATTTTGGAGAACTACCGACGCGGCTCCGCCTATGTCAAGGTACACGAGAACGGTCTGGTGTGGGCCTCTCATCCGCAATATGCCATGACGTGGATGGATGCGGTGGTCGACGGGCATCCGGTCACCGGACGCGACGGCTACCAGGTCGAGATTAACGCCCTATGGTATAACGCCATTTGTTACACCCTGCATCTGGCTAAACGATTCCGCGACAAGGCCTTCCTACTCGCATGGAGCGATATGCCGGAACGCATCCAACAGCACTTCCTCTCGATGTTCTGGTATGCGCGCGAATCCTTCTTGGCCGACTATGTAGATCAGCACGGTCAGAACACCTTCATTCGACCCAATCAGATCATCGCCTGTGCCCTCCCTTACGGGATGCTGAGCGATGCCATGAAACTCGACGTCATCGAGAAGGTACACCGTCATCTGCTGACCCCCAAAGGGCTACGCACGCTCTCGCCGCGCAATCCGCTCTATCAGGGTCGCTACAACGGCGATCAATCCACTCGCGATCGGGCTTATCACCAAGGCACCGTATGGCCTTGGCTCTTGGAGCACTATGTGAAGGCCAACTTCGATATTCACGGGAAGGCTTTTCTTCCCGAAGCGGAAGAGATTTTGCGGAATTTTGAGGAAGAGATCAGCGTAAGCGGAATCGCCTCCCTCAACGAGATCTACGAGGGTGATCCTCCCCACAATCCGCGGGGAGCCATCTCTCAGGCATGGAGTGTGGGAGCCATTCTGCGCATCGAGCAGATGATCCAAGAATATAAACGGAAACGAAAATAAACGATAAGAATCATGAGGGTATTGATGTTCGGCTGGGAATTTCCTCCCCATATTGCGGGAGGATTGGGAACCGCCTGCTACGGGTTGACCCGAGGATTGACCAAGCATGACGTACAGGTCATCTTTGTCGTTCCCAGAGCCTATGGGGATGAGGATCAGCGCTTCGTGCACGTGGTCAATGCCAGCGACGTAGAGTGTACAAACTGCACCGCGCCACGGCATTCCTCGACACAAAGTTCGACGTCGCAAAATTGCACCACCGAGGAGGATGCACTGTGGGAGAAGCTGACTTTTATTCATATCGACTCCAATATGGTTCCCTATGTCTCTCCCGAGGAGTTCGATGAATATGCACGAAAAGCCCGCGAGCAAGACTCGAATGAGGCG
>JAQUZZ010000266.1 GCA_028691095.1 Alistipes sp.
GACAATGACACCCTCTACCATAATGTGAACAATTTAGTCTATGCCACCAAGAGCGTGACAATCGGAAGCACGACGAATGCCGGAACCATCGCTGTGAGTCTGGCGCGTGCTGTGGCCGGATTGACCGTGCAGTTGTATCCCGCGACCACCACGACCTTTGATCCGTCGATTGACAGCATCCGTGTCTACGTCGGATTGATTGCCTACCAACTGAATTTTTTCACGGCAGCACCGTCGAATCAGACCTGTACGGTGCTTGTCCCGTTGCGCTTCTCTCCGACCCGTGCCAGTGCCTACAATCGGGTGACACTCTTTCCCAGTGCCGCAACCCCGTGGTTCAGAATTGAATTAACCCTCGCCAATGGATCGGTAAAGAGCTACACAACCCATCTGTCGCAGGCCTTGTCGGCCGGAACCATGATGACTGTGACGGTCAATATCGGGGAGATCTTGGAGACCCCCTCTGGCGGCAATGGCTTTGAGGTGAGCAATTGGAAGGAGAGCAGCGAAACCATTGATATAGGGCCCATCTAAGGCCTTCCAACGCATGGATTAAACCCTTTTGTCACGGTATGTTTCGGATATTCCAATCCTTGGATTGATAATCCGTCACATATTCTGCCTCAGGGCACTGAATATTGCACCACCTTGCCCGCCTCTTACACCCATGGCGTGATAGAGGGTCTCTTTAGCGGCTTCAGGACGATGCGCCCTTGGGTCGTCGGGGAAACGTACAAACCCCAACTCCGCATGGCTTGTGTGGGGTTGGGGTTTTGTGGCGGTGAGGATTTGGGGCGATGCTACCGTTTGAGATAGGGCCCTTTCTTATTCCAAAACACCTCGACTTGGGTCAAAAACCAAGTCTTTCCGTTGTCATTATTGCCTTGGTAGAAGAGATAGGTTCGTTTGTCGGTGTCGGTGAAGATATGCGGATGCCCCGACTCGCTGGCATTCCATTCCCCCGGTTTCCCGTTGGGGAGAAACGGCGCTTCGGAGCATCGTTCCCAATGTACACCGTCGTGGCTCACGGCCACCCCAATCATTTGCGGAGCGTTGTTGTAACCTCCGGCCTAGAACATATAGAGTCTCTTGCCACGTCGGATGAGTGCTGCGCCCTCTACGCAAGCCCCTTCCCAGGGCAACTGAGGGTCGAGCGTCGCAGCTTCGCAAGCCATCTGCCAATCGTCGCGTCGAAAATCGGTGTTCTTGGGAGCCGATGCAACCCCTTGGATCTGACGGATGTACTGCGGGTCACGGGTCGCAAAATAGAGATAGTATTTGCCCTTGAATCGCATCACCTCGCCGTCAATGGCTCTTCCGCAGTTCCATTCGCCCATCGGACGAAAAATGGGATTGGAACGATCACGTTCAAAGTGCAGGCCGTCGGTCGAGGTGGCGTGACAGATGGCATCCTTAGGGCCATTGCCATAGGTTTGATAGAAGAGATGGACGCTCCCATCGCGAACCAACGCGCTTGGGGCGCATAGCCCTTTGGATTCATAGGCAGCTCCTGGGGCTGGGGTAAGCTCCCCGACGCGAGTCCACTGGATCAGATCGTGACTCTCGGCAATGCCGATGCCCCATCCGTGTTTTGCGGGGTCGGGATGCTGTGGATTCCCCGGAATCGAGTAGTACATAAGATAGCGACCCTCGAAATGGATCACAAAGGGATCCTTGGCCAAGGGTCTACCCAGACGTGTGGTGTCGCTATACATCATGCGGGGTTGCGCGCCGAGGGATGCCATCAGCCCCCCAAGCCATAAGAGAAGGATCAATCCTGTTTTCTTCATAGAGTGAACCATTTGATGTTTATGATTAGCGGTATTTTAAGTACACCGTGCTATTTGTAGGTAAGTAGCTCCCTGTATATCAAGTATATGCCGTGACGGAAGGACACACTAATTCTTTGGGATCACTTAGAAATTGAAACCCTTACCATCGAATTGAGTCGAGTCCTTTCCGTTGCAAATCCGGAAGCCTCCCGTTCGTTAAAAAAGCTGTATTCAGAGGGCGTAGGGTCTGCCTCCGAATACAGCTTTTGAGATGGGGTTGCTTCTTAAGATGGAATCGTATCAACCGCTCTGTGTTGAGAAAGAGAGGAGTACGTTGCCCGCGTCGAGTGTCGTGCGGACGCTATCTTTCCAAGCAGACGCCTTGTTGTTTACTCTACTGCAATGTTCTTATTGACATTCTTCGACCCAACTTGGGCGTAGAATAACATATAAACCAGAGCAATGATGATGACCCAATAGCTGGCCAAGAATCCGAAACCATCGGCTACCCAACCCTGAATCAACGGCAGAATACCACCACCGCACACCATCACCATAAAGATTCCGGAGGCCATGGCCGTATATTTACCCAATCCCTCTACGGCTAAGTTGAAGATGCTGCCCCACATTACCGAGGTGCACAATCCGCAAAGAATCATGAACATTACGCTGATAGGTACTTCGGAGAGCCCAAAGGAGATATCGGAACGGAACACCGGCATGCTGACTACCGTGGACAGCGGACTGTAAATGGCTAAGGCCATCAAGACGATTCCGGTTGAAACCACCGTGGTGAGCATCGTGCGGCTGGAGACTTTGGCTCCGATGGAGGCTCCCACCAAACGACCGATCATCATCAAGAACCAGTAGGTTCCGGCGATGGTTCCGGCGATGGTTTTGTCCATCCCCAAACCGCCGCCACCTTCACCGGTGGTCATGAAGTTGTTCGTGGTGTTGGCGATACCGACCTCTACACCTACATAACAGAAGATAGCGATGATTCCTAAATTGAAATGACGGAAAGAGAGTGCGCTGTGCGTATCTTTCTGCTTCTTCTCTTTGGTCTCCGCAACCATGTGGGGTTCCGGAATGTTGGTCAACATGAAG
>JAQUZZ010000267.1 GCA_028691095.1 Alistipes sp.
GTCGGAATCGTCGTGTTGGCGTCGATCAAACGGGTGAACACACCTCCCAAGGTCTCGCTACCCAGCGACAAGGGCGTAACATCGAGCAACAATACATCTTTCACCTCACCGGTCAAGACACCGCCCTGGATGGCTGCACACACGGCCACAACCTCATCGGGATTCACCCCTTTGGAGGGAGCCTTGCCGAAGAACTCCTCGACTACTTTCTGGATGGCAGGAATACGAGTCGAACCACCGACCAAGATCACCTCGTCGATCTGGCTGTTGGAGAGTCCGGCATCGGCCATCGCCTTTTTGCAGGGTTCGATGGTGGCACGAATCAGTGCGTCGGCCAACTGCTCGAATTTTGCACGGGTCAGGGTCATCACCAAGTGTTGCGGAATCCCGTCCACCGGCATGATATAGGGCAGGTTGATCTCCGTAGAGGTGGAACTCGACAACTCGATTTTTGCCTTCTCTGCAGCCTCTTTGAGTCGTTGCAGCGCCATCGGATCCTTGCGCAGATCAATGTTATGTTGTTTGATAAATTCCTCGGCCATCCAGTCGATGATCACGTGGTCGAAGTCGTCTCCTCCCAAGTGGGTATCGCCGTTAGTGGATTTCACCTCAAACACGCCATCGCCCAACTCCAAAATCGAAATATCGAATGTACCGCCACCCAAGTCATAGACGGCGATCTTCATATCCTTGTTGGCTTTATCCAATCCATAGGCCAGCGCGGCAGCCGTCGGCTCGTTGATGATACGACGCACCTTCAGACCGGCAATCTCGCCCGCCTCTTTGGTGGCCTGACGTTGCGAATCGGAGAAGTAGGCCGGCACGGTAATCACCGCCTCGGAGACTTCGCTACCCAAGTAATCTTCGGCCGTCTTCTTCATCTTCTGCAAGATGATAGCCGAGATCTCCTGCGGGGTATAGAGCCGTCCGTCGATGTCGATTCGCGGAGTGTTGTTGTCCCCACGTACCACTTGATAGGCCGCACGAGCAATATCTTTCGACACCTGATCGTAGGTCTCACCCATAAAACGTTTGATGGAGGTGATGGTTCGTTTCGGGTTGGTGATCGCCTGACGTTTTGCAGGGTCACCCACTTTACGTTCGTTGTTGTCCACAAAGGCTACCACGGAAGGAGTCGTCCGACGTCCCTCGCTGTTAGGGATTACCACCGGTTCGTTGCCTTCCATTACGGCAACACAGGAGTTCGTAGTTCCCAGGTCAATTCCAATAATCTTTCCCATAGTTCTTATCGTTTTGAGTTTTTTTATAAATTTCGTTTTGTTTGACTCGGTCGCCACGGGATTCAGTCCATCCTCCGCAGGCTCTTCGTGTCCCGCCGGGGTCTGTTCATCGCCCTCGGCCTTTTCGATTTCTGAAAATATCAATCTTTATGCCAAGGGGTAAAAACAGAGGATTTCCACACCCAAACTGACAAAGCCGCCGAGAATCTCCGTCAGGATGACACCCCGTCTGCCATTTCGTCCGACACACCACGGAGTCCCAAAGATTTTCGTGACGGATTTTCCAATCCACGGGGAAAACTTCTATCTTTGTCGCAAGCCAAGGGGGGGCGTCGCAACAAACCTTCACCCTTGGTGTGCAAGACTCATCCCGTATATCCAACCTATACCCGGATGAGATCCATTAACCCTTTGTTTTAATACAACAACACTGAGCACTGTGGGGCTCGATGAAAAAGATGAAAAAGATTTTAGGTGTACTGGTGGGGGTTCTGCTGTTGACCTCCGGTGCTTCGGCACAAATCAAACTCGGGAAACTCATCAAAGCAGGAGGAAACGTCGTCAGCGCCTTTGCCCTCTCCGACAAAGATATTGCAGAGATCAGCACCCAGGCCATCATGGCTCTCGATGCCAAAACCCCGATCGACACCGCCGATTACAAACGACGGATGGATCGACTGATGGAGAACGTCTCGATCGACGGAATGCTGCTGAATGTACAGGTCTATAAGAGTCAGAAATATAATTTATTGGTCTTGGGAGACGGCAGTGTGCGCGTCTACTCGGCGTTGATGGACACGCTGAGCGACGACGAATTGCTGGCCATCTTGGGCAACCGAATCGGTCATGTCGCACGCAACGACTCCAAAGAGGTGCTCAAAAATGCCTACCTGCGCGCCGCAGCCAACACGGCCGTAGGGTCGGTCAGCGGCAATGCCTCGTCTCGGCTGAACGACGCCCAGATGCAGGAGTTGGCTGCCGATCTGGAAGCCACCCAATACACCCTCAAACAGGAGCTGGATGCCGATGAATTCGGAAACGAGTTTGCACGTTCTCACGGAGCAGCTCCGGATGCCATGTACCGTGCGTTGACGAAGTTGTCGGATATTGCACACGTCCAAAAGGGCAACGCCTCGCCCCTACTGAAGGCCTTCTCGGCAAATCCCGAGAGTCAGCAGCGTATCGATCGCATGAAACAAAAATAGACCGGGCATCTTGGGTTTCTAAAGCCCGATGTCCGCGACAAACTCCTATTACCTACAATGAAAAACCTCTACTTCAAACTCTTCGCGCTCCTCTGCGGGGGCGTGAGTCTGTGCCAATGCAGCCCGTCGGCCGCACAGAACACCGCAACACGGGTCGATACCCTGCTCTCGATTCTTCATAATCCGCTCACCGACACGGTCATTGTCGTGGCGCATCGGGGCGAATGGCGCAACAGCATCGAGAACTCGATTCCGAGCCTCGAAAGTGCGATTCAAATGGGTGTGGATGTTGTGGAGCTGGACGTACGTCGCACGGCCGACAGCCAGTTGATCCTCATGCACGACGCCACCATCGACCGAACCACCAACGGCTCGGGAGCCGTGGCCGAACTGACGCTCGACTCCATCAAGCGTTGCTTCCTGCGCGACCGCGAC
>JAQUZZ010000268.1 GCA_028691095.1 Alistipes sp.
CCCAAGGTGACCGTAGTCTCATAGGGCTGCAATCCCAGAAAAGAGATCCGAAGTCGGTAATTTCCCGACTTCGCCGGAGAGAGTGCAAAGGCTCCCTTGAGGTTGGCGGCCGTTTGGAGTCGCTGCGTTGTGTCGGAGAGCAGTGCGCACTCCACCAAGGCTCCGATTGCCGGTGACCGGTCTGAGGAGTCGACGATCACCCCTGAGAGGCGAGACTCCTTGGGCGTAGCGGATGAAGTCTGGGCATTGCTGGGTAGAGAACAGAGCAGGCCTCCCAGAAGACCGAGTGTCAGTAGTAGAGATTTTCGTGTCATAGCTAACGTGAGTTTCACGAAGGAAGACCCACAACCTTTAAATTAAACATTTACTTTTCAAATCCGTGAAACTCACGTTAAAGGCTTTTTGCAAAAGCCTTATTTTTATTTCGATAACCCCCTCCCAGCCTCCCCCACACCGTTGGGGGAGGAGCGAGTTAGCGGTATTTTACGAAGGAAGACCCACAACCCTTCCTTAAACATTGGTGTTGCAAAAAAACGGCTTCTTTGCGACAATAGGGATAAGTGTGCCGGTCAAACGGAAATTTTCAGGGGTGAAGCGACCGTTTGCGATCCAGAGACGCCGACCCCCAACACAAACCGAGGAGGCAAATGATCGACATTTTGCCTCCTCGGAAGATACTCGAATGCAAAAGCGTTCTCTTTTGCATGGTCGATGGGATCATAGGAAACGCCTATGGCTTCACTTCGTCCAAGGTTAGGGTTAATCCATCCTCAAAAGTGAGGGTTGCCGATTGTCCCTTGCCACGCAGGTCGGCGATGGCACTTCGGTAGCCGTAGCCACTGCCCGTCACATACTGGGTCAGGTCGAAAACCGTGCCGTCGAAGTCAACCTGTGCACGCCCCTCGGTAAAGACCACCTCGACACGGTAGGCTCGACGGCTCTTGCCGTCCGATCCCATAAACACCGCATGGATGGGGTAGATGCTCTGGATGTAGAGGGGTTTGCCTTGGCGACTCCATCGCCATAGGCCGTCGAATTGACGAAGGGTGTCCCCCGTGGCAGCATAGCCTATCGAATCCGCAGAGAGCGTGATGCGGGAGAGGATGGGGGGTATCGAATCGAGCACGGAGAAGAGTTCGACCTTGGAAGAGTCTGCGGAAAAAACCATGTAGGCAGCCAATGTTTGGGAGGAGTCCTGCGCTGTTAGAGGCAGCAGCTGGATGCCCACCTCAAAGGGACGAATGCAGTTTTGCTGCACCTCCGACCATTGATACCCTGCCGTGCCGATGCACCCGTGCGTATCGCGATCGGCTCCGACAAGCTGTGCGTGTTGCGGAGGGCGAGAGGAGGAGGATCCGCAAGCGCTCAGCAGACCCACAGCAAAGAGGAACATCATCCATTGCAGGTTCTTTTTCATAGCAAAAGATTTTAAGGGGTAAAGAAACCGATGTTTTGAAAACTCCGGATAGGGGACTAAGAGATTACGATTTTGCGACCAAAGGGGCTGATTGCCAAGCGCATCAATTTGAAGTGTTGACGCCCGAAGGGGATGCCAATGAGGGTCAGGCACAACGCAACGCCCAGTACCAGATGGGTGAGGACGATCCAAATGCCTCCTACCAGAAACCACAGAATATTCATTCCCGTGGTGAGACATCCCGACTCCTCCAGCACCGGCAGTGAGTGTTGCCCGAAGGGGAAGAGCGAGAGCACGCCCAATTTGAAAGATTGCAGACCAAACGGAATGCCGATCAGGGTCAGACAGAGCAGAGCTCCGGCAATCATATACTCCAACGCAATGGTCCAGCCACCCAAGATGAGCCACACTATATTTCCGAAAAGATTCATATCAATGGACTTTAAGCACAGCGTGCTATTTGTTAGCAATAAACGCATCTGTTTATCAGATACAGACCCTCTGCAATTTTTGAGGGGTTACTTCAAACCGCATTTCGTCCCTGTAAATTACGGGGTGATTCACGCTATTTCGTACAAATATAGTACAAATTTCGACACGGCTCTTGTTTTCTCCTGCGGAATGAATTTGGCGACCGCGGGGGAGAAGAGGGGGAGTAAACTTCGTTTATTTCGATATTTTAGTTTACTTTGCATAACTTTTCGAGGTGGGTCGTTGGTATACAATTTGCGATACCCAAGTAACATCTCAAAAAACGCACAAGATGACACACAAGAAAATGAAAGAAAAATCGGTTGATACAGAATCGGTTAAAGATGAAACGCTGAACGAGTCGCCAGCTACAGAAACGCCGGAAGTCGATTCGGACAGTGACACCTTGGCAGCCGATGCGGAAGATATAAACGCCAAAATGGCAGAGATGACAGCCGCGGCTGCACAGTGGCAGGATAAATATATGCGACTCTCAGCCGAGTTCGACAATTATCGCAAACGGACGCTCAAAGAGAAGATGGATCTGATCGCCACCGGTGGTGAGGATGTCATCAAATCGCTGTTGAGCGTGATGGATGATATTGATCGCGCGATGGATGCGATGGTCAAGACCGATGATGTGACCTCGATTCGGAAGGGCATCACCCTGATTCATCAGAAGTTGATGGACACCCTACGCGCCAAAGGGGTGGAGGAGATCGAAGCCGTGGGTCAGGCTTTGGATACCGACCTGCACGAAGCCGTAGCCAAGTTTCCAGCGGAAGAGGAGCAGAAGGGCAAGATTATCGACGTGGTGCAGAAAGGGTATAAACTCAAGGACAAAGTGGTTCGTTACGTAAAAGTTGTAGTGGGAGAGTAAATATTATGGCAACAAAGAGAGATTATTACGAAGTGTTGGGGGTAGATCGCAATGCCAGTGCCGACGAGATCAAGAAGG
>JAQUZZ010000269.1 GCA_028691095.1 Alistipes sp.
CACGACCTCCGCGGTGCGACCGACCGCCCCGCCCATATTCAGGGTCATGATCCGATAGGTCTGTGGAGGCGCCGCTTGGGTGACAGAGGGCGCAGGCCACGGATGCCACATTCGGGAAATATAAGGATAATTAAGACCAATGGCACAGAGGGGGAAGAGCAGCAATAGAAAGTATCGTTGTACAATAAACCATATTAGAATCAGAACATTGACCACCAGCAATCCGGGCATTGCCAATCCGATGAGGGGCATCCAACCATGATACGCCGGATCAACACGTGGAACCCAATAGCCTAAAGCCGTGATCCATGTACATAGAATCATCAGGGCGTTGATACTCCATCGCATCCAGATTCCTACCGCTTTCTTTCCCATTGCATCTATTTTCTATTACTAACGCGAACGTGTGTTTCACAAATTAAGGGATCGAAAAGAATAATCGAGCCCTTTCACTACGGTATATGCGTAATATACCCATGCGTGGATTGCCCATAAATCGCACACGGTGATTAAGGCCACACGCTCTCAAAATGAACCAACAAACGGGATGAATGGTTGCCGTTGGGTCAGATTTTGGCGGACTCGTTGGCCGAGAGGGTTAGACAAAGATAAGCATTTTGATCGCTTTTCCACCTTGAATCGGTCGGTTGATTCTCTTTTTTTACCGTTCAAACCGTGAAATAGACGAATGGAGCCCCCTCTGCTTGGAGGGGCAAAACGCATGGATTCATCAGGTATACAACGTGATGAGTTTTTTAGACCACCGAACTCCCTCTTTTTTGAACCAATTTCGCCCATTTTTGCTATATTTGTTCAATAAAGTATTTTTTACGATGAGCCCATTCACCCACCCAAAGTTCCTCGAATCCAGATGAAAATCGCCATTGAAGCCCAACGGATTTTCCGCCCCAACAAACACGGGATGGATTTTGTGGCCTTAGAGACCGTCCGTTATCTACAAAAAATCGACCATGAGAACGAGTACTTTATTCTCACGGCTCCCGGGGAGGATCGGTGCATCGAAGCGTCGGAGAATTTTCATATTCTCACCCTGAATGCGTCGAGTTACCCCATTTGGGAGCAGATCCTGCTTCCCCGAGCTCTTGCAAAGATCAAACCCGATCTGTTGCACTGCACCAGCAACACCGCACCCATCCGATGCCCTGTCCCGTTGGTGTTGACCTTGCACGATATTATCTTCCTGGAGAAACGAAGCCACAGCAGCAGTTCTTGGTATCAGAACCTGGGGTGGTACTATCGCCGTCTTGTGGTGCCGCGAATCCTGCCCCAATGCCGCAAGATCATTACCGTCTCTCACTTCGAGGCACAACGCATCGGGGAGGCCTTGCAGATTGGGTCGGATCGACTGACGGCGATCTACAACGGCTATGGCGAACACTTTCGTCCGGTGGACAACCCTTACTCCGTGACGCAGAAGTATCTTCCGGAGCGCGATTACATCTTCTTTTTAGGAAACACCGACCCCAAGAAAAATACGGAGCGGACACTCCAAGCCTACGGATTGTACGTGGCACAAACCTCCCATCCGCTGCCGCTGCTCATTGCCGACCTCCCCGAAGCCGTAGCCGACACGATCCTCAAGACCCACGGGTTGGAGTCGATCCGTCCGCTGTTGCGATTCCCGGGCTACATTCCCAATCGCGACCTGCCGGCGTTGTACAGTGGTGCGCGACTCTTCCTCTATCCGTCACTGCGCGAGAGTTTCGGAATTCCGATGCTGGAGGCGATGGCCTGCGGAACCCCGCTAATTACCTCCAACACCTCCGCCATGCCCGAAGTGGCGGGAGAGGGGGCGTTGTTGGTCGATCCGTTCAGCGAGCAGTCGATCGCGCAGGCCCTCATTCGCCTGACCGAAGATGCCTCTCTTCACGAACAACAGCGCGTCTACGGGCTCCAGCGCGTCAAAGCCTTCTCGTGGCAACACACGGCCGAACAGACGTTGGCGGTCTATCAATCGTTGCTTGCTCATAAATAACGTGAGCAAGAGAATGGTTTGAACTCATTATACCGCGGAGGAGCAATGATCTTCCTCACGTTAAATAGCACACTGTGCGTAACATTCACAACCATGCTTACATTAAAAATTCTATTCTGGGTTGCCCTTTTCATCGTATTCTACACCTACATAGGCTATGGAATCTTAATCAAGATCTGCGTGTGGATCAAGGAGCGATTCCACCCTTGGCAGGAACCTCAAGCGCCCGAAGTACTGCCGGAGGTTACCTTGATGATTGCCGCCTACAACGAGGAGTTGGTGGTTGCGGAGAAGATGAAGAATACGCGTCAACTGGAGTATCCGGCCGATCGTTTCAAGGTGGTTTGGGTAACCGACGGAAGCACCGACGCCACCAACGAACGGCTCGCTGAATACGAGGAGGTGACCGTACTCTACCAACCCCTCCGACAGGGCAAAACCGCCGCCCTGAATCGCGGAATGACTTTTGTGAAGAGTCCGATCGTCATCTTCACCGACGCCAACACCATGCTCAACCCCGAAGCCATTCGGGAGATCGTACGCCAATTTTCGCTTCCCGAGGTCGGGTGTGTGGCGGGGGAGAAACGCATTGCCGTCCAAGAGCGCGACAACGCCGCCTCCGGAGGAGAGGGTCTCTATTGGCGTTACGAATCGACGCTGAAACGTCTCGATTGGCACTTCTATTCGGCCATGGGAGCTGCCGGCGAATTGTTTGCCGTGCGACGCGAACTCTTTCGTCCCATGGAGCCCGACACACTGCTGGACGACTTCATTCTCTCGTTGCGCATCGTGCAACAAGGCTATCGCATTGCCTATTGCGACACAGCCTATGCCGTAGAGGG
>JAQUZZ010000270.1 GCA_028691095.1 Alistipes sp.
GTGAGGTTGGTCGGAAAGTTTTTCAATATCTTAATGTATTGGTAAACATAAAGATACAAAATTAAATCCAATTAAACAACTGATGATCAGTATTGTAAACCAAATATTTTTAAACAGACTCTAAAACCTTTTGCTCAAAAAATGGTTAATGCTCGCGGAAACATACCTTGCCCAGGAGTAGTACCCAAATTTTTGTCCGTCAGATATCCACCATATTGATTCCGGCGGTGACCGATAGTTTGGTGTTGATTTGAAGATTCCGATTCTTCGGAAGGCGAACCATTATTTTTAGGAAGTACGTGTTGTCATCCCGTACATATCTTGTGTCGAGATATAAGGATACGGTAGCCCTATTTTTACTGCATTTTCACGATATTTTCACTGATTGTTGTGTAAAGTTGTAAATAATCGTGAAAAATAGCAATCGCAGATTCTCGCAAAACAACGATGCACGTGGCGAAAATTAGGCTCTAATATGTATCACACACCTCATGTGTATTAGAATTAAAACTCTTATAATCAATAAGATAAAGACATTCGATAGGCGTAAAAAAGACGTTCAGAATTTACGCTGAACGTCTTTTTTGTTGGTCGGGGTACCGCGATTCGAACGCGGGACCCCCTGCTCCCAAAGCAGGTGCGCTAACCGGGCTGCGCTACACCCCGAACAATTTTTGAAGGAGACATTGGATATCCGCTGTCATGCTCCCTCTTGGGACGAGGGCAAAAGTAAGTAATTTTAGGGACTCTGCCAAATTCATTGAGGGTAAACTGGAGGGGAAAGCGTGAGAAATAGCTTGCGGGGAGGATTCGGGGAGGAATTCTGATCCCAAGAGAGGGTGGGGTGTTCGATCCGTGGAGCTTGTTTTTTTTAATAAATTTTGATACCTTCGTGAGATACAACCGATCGGTTGCGAGCCGGAGGAGAGCGTTCGGTTGCGTTGGAGTCTCTTTTGTACTCCAGGGGAGCCGGAATACCTCTTGAATCAACCGAGGGTGAGTCTGAAGGTTAAACCTTATTGGTGAAAATAATGGAGCATTTCGAGGATACACATGGCCGCGATCATGAGAGCGCGTTAGCCGTAAACCGAGGGGTGGATCAGCCTCCGGTGGTCAACCCCTATTACCAACGTCGGAAGCGACATCGGTTATCTACCGATGACTATATGGAGGGGATTCTGTCGGGGAATATCACCATTCTTTCACAGGCTATCACCTTGGTGGAGAGTCTGCTGCCCGAACACTATGCCCAAGCTCAGGAGATTATCGAACGTTGCCTGCCCTATTCGGGGCGGTCGATTCGCATTGGGATCACGGGGGTTCCGGGAGCTGGAAAATCGACGTTTATCGAGTCCATCGGAGATATGGTGGCGAATCAGGGGCATAAACTCACTGTGTTGGCCATTGACCCCAGTTCGGAACGGAGTAAAGGGTCGATTTTGGGGGATAAAACCCGTATGGAGACGTTGGTGCACAATCCGCATGTTTTCATTCGTCCCTCCCCTTCGGCGGGATCGCTGGGGGGTGTAGCTCGCAAAACCCGAGAGAGCATCATCCTTTGTGAGGCTGCCGGTTTTGACATTATCTTTATCGAGACCGTCGGGGTCGGACAATCCGAAACCGCGGTGCATTCGATGGTCGATATGTTTCTGTTGTTGCAGATTGCAGGGGCAGGGGATGAGTTGCAGGGGATCAAACGCGGCATTATGGAGATGGCCGATATGATTGCCATCAATAAAGCCGACAGCGGAAACCAGCAACGTGCCGAGATTGCGAAGAGTCATTTTGCCAATGCCCTCAACCTCTTTCCGATGCCCGATTCGGGTTGGCGTCCGCGGGTCTACACCTGTTCGGCCGTTTCAAAGAACGGCTTGTTGGAGATCTGGAACGGCATCGAGGACTTTCTGAAATTCACCCAGAAAAACGGATACTATCAGCGCAATCGTCATCGTCAGGCCAAATATTGGATGTACGAAACGATTCATGAGGTGTTGCGCGATCAGTTCTACCGTTGCGAGGCGGTAGAGCAGCAGATGGACGCCTACGAGCAGATGGTACTCTCCGATCGCAAAAGCTCGTTTGTGGCAGCCAAGGAGCTGTTGCAGCTCTATTTTGATTCGATTCGGCAATAACTTGCGTGCGTTACCCTTTCATTTTGTATAGGGTGAAGCGCACCTCTCTCCAACCTTTCCAAAAGGCTTTTGGGCGGGAGCTACACCTGCGTGGAGTCTCCTGTACTCATCGCATGATCCTTTCTCTGCTCCCGTGGTAGGCGGGGGAGGGAAACGGGGGTAAAGCATTGCACGCGGGTTATAAGAGGGGGGGAAAGCATATAACAAAGGCATCTATCTTGGGGATAGATGCCTTTTAAATGGTTGTCACGACCCGAGGGTCAGATCAACTATTTTACTGTTTTAACAATTTTTTCGAATGCGGCGACGTTGTTCATTGCCAAGTCAGCCAATACCTTACGGTTCAACTGGATGCCTTTGGCGTTGATCTTGCCCATGAATTCTGAGTAGGTCATTCCATAACTGCGAACTCCGGCGTTGATACGCTGAATCCACAAGCTGCGGAACTGACGTTTTTTGTTCTTACGATCTCGGTACGCATACGTGAGACCTTTTTCGACGGTGTTTTTGGCGACCGTCCATACATTTCCCCTGGATCCAAAGTTACCTTTGGCAAGTTTTAAAACTTTCTTTCTCCGGGCTCTGGATGCTACTGCATTTACTGACCTTGGCATACATTTTAAGTTTTACGAGCGGTTAGCGGCATGTTTCTCTCACACTCTTCGG